>PWWY01000216.1 GCA_003561325.1 Syntrophomonadaceae bacterium
ACATCTGAGTAACTCATCCTATGTATATAACCCCTCTTTAAAGCTCCTGCTCACTCCTTTTCCCCAGGGCTGCCTGGGCGGCAGCCAATCGGGCGATGGGTACCCTGAAAGGCGAGCAGCTCACATAGTCCAGGCCAATCCTGTGGCAAAACTCGATGGAACCGGGGTCTCCCCCGTGTTCACCACAAATCCCCGCTTTCAAAGTGGGCTTCTCGCTGCGGCCCGCACGCACCGCCTGGTTCATCAGGCTGCCCACCCCTTCCCGATCCAGGACAATAAAGGGATTTTCCGGCAATATCTTGTTCTGGACATAAAAAGGTAAAAACTTCCCCTCCGCATCGTCACGGCTGAAACCGAAAGTAGTCTGGGTCAAATCGTTGGTGCCGAAAGAAAAGAAATCGGCATAGCGGGCGATCTCACCGGCCGTAACGCAGGCGCGCGGCAGCTCGATCATCGTGCCCACGGTAAAATCGAAACGGGCCGCTGTTTCTTCCTTTACCCGGGAGGCTTCTTCCAGCACGATTTCCCGCATGATTTCCAGTTCACGGAAGTGCCCGACCAGGGGGATCATAATTTCCGGCTTCACGGTGATTGTTTCTTGCTGGAGAGAGACGACAGCCTGGCAGATGGCACGGACCTGCATGCGATATATTTCCGGGTAAACTAACCCGATGCGGCATCCCCGGTGTCCCAACATGGGATTCTGTTCGCTCAAGCTGCGCAGTTTGGTCAATAACCGCTCCTTGGACTGGAGTTCTTCCCCGCGTTCATCCCGTTCTTTCAAACAGGCAACCTGGACCAGGAGCTCTTCCTTATCAGGTAAGAATTCGTGCAAAGGTGGATCCAGGAGGCGAATGTTGACGGGAAAACCCGCCATTTCGCGGAAGATAAGCTCAAAGTCTGCCTGCTGGATGGGCAGCAGCCGGTTCAGGGCAGCGGCACGTTCTTCGACGGTTTCTGCCAGGATCATTTCTTGCACCAGGGGCAGGCGTTCCGTTTCCATGAACATATGCTCCGTACGGCAGAGCCCGATCCCTTCAGCACCAAACTCCCTGGCCTTGCGAGCGTCTTTCAAGGTATCGGCGTTGGCGCGGACTTGCAGGGTGCGAACTTCGTCGGCCCAGCAGAGCAGCTGTTTGAATTCGGAACTCAGCAAAGGAGGGATTAAGGGAACCTCTCCGGCATAAACATTGCCGCTGGTTCCGTCAATGGTAATGACATCACCCTCGTTGATCACCCGATCGCCAACCTGGAAGAAAGCTCCCCGGGGATCGATCCGCAAGGCATCACATCCAGTAATACAGGGCTTTCCCATGCCCCGGGCGACGACCGCCGCGTGGCTGGTCACCCCCCCCCGGCTGGTCAGGACACCCTGGGCAGCGACAATCCCGTGGATATCATCGGGGGTTGTTTCCGAGCGGACCAGGATAACCTTTTGCCCTTCCTGCCCTTTATCCTCGGCCGCATCGGCATCAAAAACAACCTTCCCCGAGGCCGCCCCCGGAGAGGCAGGCAGGCCCTTGGCCATGGCCTCAGGCGTTTGCGAAAGATCAATCCGGCGGTGCAGCAGCTGCACCAGCTGGGCCGGATCTATCCGCAGCAGCGCTTCTTCTTTCGAGCTTTTACCTTCACCGACCAGGTCTACGGCAATCTTGATCGCGGCACCGGCCGTGCGTTTGCCTGTGCGCGTCTGCAGGATATAAAGAACCCCCTTTTCGATGGTGAATTCGATATCCTGCATATCCCCATAGTGTTTTTCCAGGATATCACAAAGGAGGGTAAATTGGCCGTATACTTGGGGGTTTTTATCCTGAAGGACGGAGATGGGAAGGGGGGTGCGGCTGCCGGCAACCACGTCCTCCCCCTGGGCATCGAAGAGAAACTCCCCATAAAGTTTCTTTTCTCCCGTGGAGGGGTTACGGGTAAACGCCACCCCTGTTCCGCTGTCTTCCCCCATATTGCCGAAACCCATGGTCTGGATGTTCACAGCGGTTCCCAGGTCGTCGGGAATACGGTTTAGCTTGCGGTAAACAACCGCCCGATCATTATTCCAGGAGGCAAAGACCGCTCGCATGGCTTCGATCAGCTGCCGGTAAGGATCCTGGGGGAATCCGCCGGGAGCCTCTTTCTCCACGATGTCTTTGAATCGTTGCAGGACCTTCTCCCAGCCCTCTTCCGGTAAATCCTGGGTGGATGCCGCTCCATAGGTCTTTTTCAGGTTATCCAGGACCCGTTCAAAGTGATATCGTCCAATTTTCAAGACCACATCGCTGTACATCTGGAGAAAGCGGCGGTAACAGTCCAGGGCAAACCTGCGGTTACCCGTTTGGCGAGCCAGTCCTTCAACAGTGCGATCGTTTAAACCCAGGTTTAAGATGGTATCCATCATGCCGGGCATGGAATAGTAAGCACCCGAGCGCACGGAGAGCAGCAGGGGCGTTTCTTCCCCGCCAAAAACCTTGCCGGTTTGCTGTTCCAGCTGCGCCAGGGCCTGGAAAACCACCTGCTTGAGTTCCCCGGTAATCACTTCCCCGTGACGGTAGTAATCACTGCATGATTCCGTGGTAATAATAAAACCCGGGGGAACCGGCAAACCCAGGCGGGTCATATCAGCCAGGTTTGCACCCTTTCCTCCGAGCAACTTTTTCATATCCGCCTTACCCTCGGCAAACATGTATATCTGTTTACTTTTGCTCATCCTGCCTGGACTCCTTTACCACGTGTAGTACCTTGCTGGCCACTTCTTCCACTGCCTTGTTGGACACATCGAAAACAGGGCAATTCAACCGACGCATGATCCGCCGGGCATATTCCAGTTCTTCCAGGATTCTCTCCACGCTGGCGTAATTTGCCCGGGATTTTAACCCCAGGGTGTTCAACCTCTCCATGCGGATCTCTCGTAAAATTTCCGGGTGAATGGTCAGACCGACAATCCGGTTTTCGGGTATCCAGAAAAGCTCCTGGGGAGGCTCCACCTCAGGCACCAGGGGAGAGTTGGCCACCTTGAGGTTGCGGTGGGCCAGGTACATGCTCAAGGGCGTCTTGGATGTGCGTGAGACCCCCACCAAGATCACATCGGCCTGCAAGAGCCCTTTTGGATCCTTGCCGTCGTCGTGCTTAACGGCGAATTCGATGGCGGCAATCCGTCGAAAATAATCTTCATCCATGCGGCGCACCAGGCCCGGTTCCAGGCGTGGATCGGCAGGCATAATTTTCGTCAGGGCTTCCAGCATCGGACCCAGGATATCCACGATGGGGATATCATGCTTGCTGGCTTCCTGAAAAATGGCCTGGCGGAGCTCGGGCATAACCAGGGTAAACGCGATCATACTTTTGTCCTTCGAGGCTTCTTCAACGATCTGCTTGATGCGATCGATATTGTTCACAAAGGACTCTTTGCGAATCTTCACATGCCCGGAATTAAACTGGCTGGCTACCGCGTTCACAACTAATTCTGCAGTTTCTCCGATCGAATCTGAAATAATATAAACCATGGGTTCTTTTCCTTCCGGCAATGCTCCCGGAGCACCTCCTCACGATGTTCTTCACGTCCCAAACGTGTTTTGGTTTCAAGAGAACCTTCTTCACGCCTCTATCCTGCTCCTCCATTCCCAGGAAGCACCTTTCATTCTTATTCCACCCGAAAGGAGAAAATCCTTCCTTTAATTTTTTCGAATCTCAAGAAGGAAAGACAATTCTCGACAAATCAGCCAGGTTCAGGTAGAGGTTTTGCAGCTGCGCCAGCAGGGCCAGCCTGTTGCTGCGGAGCTCCTCTTCCTTTACCATGACCAGTACTTCGTCAAAAAAGAAATCGACCTCTTTCTTTAACCCTGACAGAGAAGAAAGCACGCTTTCCAGGTTGTTTTCTGTCAGGTCGACAGCGAGCTGCTCTACCGCTGCACGGTATTTTTCATAGAGATCCTTTTCTGCGGGTTCCCGCAGCAAACTTTCGCGCACTTCTTCCCGGGAGGCGGTTTGGTTCGCCAGGTTGGCGATGCGGATGTACGCTGTAGCGGCATCAGCCAGGTGCTGGTCAGCGCGCTTCTGCTGCAAGAAGTCCAGGCGCCTTTCCAGGTCAGGAATCCTGTCATCAGAAGAGTGCAAAACCGCTTCGACCAGATCGTAATCGAACCCTTTCTCCTGGAAGTAGTAGCGGGCACGGTGCCAGGTGAAATCTGTAAGCTCAAGCACCCGTTCTTCCACGTCCAGATCTTGGAGTCTTTCCCGAAACAGTTCCAGGGCGAAACCCATCATTTCCCGGATAGAAACACGGATGTCGTGCTCCAGGATAACCTGCAGCAGGCCCAGCCCTTGCCGCCTCAAGGCGTAAGGATCCTGAGAACCTGAAGGCCGGATCCCGATGGCAAAACATCCTGCCAGATGGTCTAATTTGTCGGCGATGGAAACCAGGGCCCCCGGAAGCGTCTGCGGCAGCTCATCCCCGGCAAAACGAGGCCGGTAGTGTTCCATGATCGCCCGGGCGACTTCCGGACTTTCCCCGGATATACGGGCGTATTCCTGTCCCATAATGCCCTGGAGCTCGGGGAATTCACCCACCATATGCGTCACCAGGTCGGCCTTGGAAAGGAACGCTGCCCGTTGTGCCGCCCTGGTCGTTTCCGGCTTAACGGCAGGCAGCCGCTGGGAAAGAAAATCCACCAGGACCATCATGCGGTTGGTTTTTTCGTATACGGTTCCCAGTTCTTCCTGAAAAAGGACGGACTTTAAGGCTTCCACGTAATCGCTTAAAGGTGCCTTGAGATCTTCAGCATAGAAAAAGTCGGCGTCGGCAAGCCTGGCCTTGAGCACCTTTTCATTCCCACTTCGTATGTTTTCCTCCGGAGCGCTGCTGTTGTTGGAAATAGCCACGAAATACGGGCGGATCGCCCCGGATTCATCCCGGGTGGGGAAATAGCGCTGATGGCTCTGCATGGTGGTTACCAGCACATCCCGGGGAAGCTGGAGAAAACTCTCCGGAAAAGAACACAAAACCGCGCAGGGGGATTCAACCAGGTAGGTAACTTCTTCCAGGAGTGCTGGATCCAGGTATAGTTCCACGCCCGCGCTGGCTGCCGCTTGTTCTGCCTGTTTACGGATCTCTGCGGCACGGGCTGCCGGGTCCAGGAGAACCTTGTTCTCCGCCAGGACGGTATAATAATGATCCGGGTTTTGCACGGCAAAGGGGCCCGGGGCAAGAAAGCGGTGTCCCCACGTCTGCTGACCCGAGTCCAACCCGGCATAAGAGAAGGACACTGTATCTTCCCCGTAGAGGCAGAGCAGCCAGCGGATGGGGCGGGCAAAGCGGACCTTACTGGCCTCCCAGTACATGGTCTTGGGAAACGCCAGGCTTTTGATCAGGCCGGGCAGCAGTGTGCTAAGCACCCGGAGCGTAGGTTCCCCTTGTATTTCCTTCACGGCAACCAGGTATTCCCCTTTTCCCACGACTTCTATTTCCAGGCTCTCCAGGGGCACACCCAGTTTGGCGGCAAAACCCCGGGCCGCCTGGGTCGGGTTCCCCTGCTCATCAAAAGCGGCTTCCCGGGAGGGACCCTTCTTCTTTTCCCTTAGGCTCTTCTGTTCTGCGGCCAGGTTGTCAATCTGCAAAACCAGGCGGCGAGGTGTCCCCATGGTTTTGATCCGGGCATAATCCAGGCGATACTCTGCCAGCAACCGGGCCGCCCGTTCCTGCAGCTGTTCCAGGGCAGCAGGCATAAACCGGGCCGGGATCTCTTCGGTGCCGATCTCCAGGAGTAAGTCTCTCATGATCATCTCTACACCCCTCCTTGCCGCTTGTTGTGCAAAAGTGGATATCCGGCATCTTCACGCTGCTGCAGGTACTGCCGTCCACAGGTTCGCGCCAATTCCCGGATGCGGGCGATATAACCGGTTCGTTCCGTGACGCTGATCGCGCCGCGTGCATGCAGCACGTTGAAGACATGGGAGCATTTCAGCACATAGTCGTAGCCGGGCAGCACCAGGGGTTCATCCAAAAGCCGCCTGGCTTCTTGCTCATAAAGATTGAAAAGCTGGAGCAGCATGGATGTGTCCGCTGCTTCAAAACTGTACGTGGAATGTTCCCGCTCGGCCAGCTGGAATACTTCCCCGTAGCTGATCCCCGGCAGCCATTCTAAATCAAAGACGTTATCGCGTTTCTGTATGTACATGGCGATGCGTTCAAGGCCGTACGTGAGTTCTACGGGTACCACTTCCAGGTCAAAACCTCCCCCCTGCTGGAAGTACGTAAACTGGGTAATTTCCATTCCATCCAGCCAGACTTCCCAGCCCAAACCCCAGGCGCCCAGCGTTGGCGATTCCCAGTCATCTTCCACAAAGCGAATATCATGATCCCGGGCCTTGATGCCCAGGCTTTCCAGGCTGCTGAGGTAGAGATCCTGGATCTGTTCGGGGGCGGGTTTAAGAATGACCTGGTACTGGTGATGCTGGTACAGGCGGTTGGGATTTTCCCCGTAACGGCCGTCCCCCGGTCGGCGGGACGGTTCAACGTAGGCGACATCCCAGGGTTCCGGGCCCAGGGAGCGTAGAAAGGTGGCGGGGTTCATGGTGCCCGCACCTTTTTCTACATCGTAGGGCTGTCCGATCAGACACCCTCTGCGGGCCCAAAAATCCTGGAGTCGAATCATGAGTTCCTGAAAATTCAATGTTCGTGTTACCTCCTTGTGATCAGTGCTTGGGGCTGGGATCAGTTTTTGGGATCCTGGTCTTCATTCCCCTGCAGATAACTGCAGGGTGTCAAGTGATTTCTTCCAAGAAAGCAGCGGATTTAATCGACCCGATATCTGTCCAATACTGGTAAAAGGATTGGACCAGGCGCTTCAATTCCTTGTGCTGCTCCACCTCCACCCGTAAACTCGCCAACCGACCCGGTTTCGCCTTCAGCAGGTACTGGGCCAGGGCGCAGGTGCCGCGGGAAAGGGAAAAGGCGTCAGCGTCCCCCGGGCCGCAGTCGGCACAGAGGATGCCTCCTGACTTATCACTCCAGTAAATCGCCCCCCGGCATTTCCCGCAGCCCGCACAACCGTCCAGGTGGGGGCGGTATCCCAGCAGATCCAGCAGTTTGAGCTCGAAAAACCTCGCCAGCAGCGCCGGTTTGGTTTTTCCCGTTTCCAGGTGCTGCCAGGACTCCAGCAGCAATTCAAAGATGGCCGGGTTTGCTTCGTTTTCTTCCACAGCTTTTGTCACCAGCTCGGCTAGATACAGGCCGCAGGCATAAAGCTTCAGCTCCTGTCGAATTGCTTGATGCTGCCCTTCCTGTGCCGCCTGGGTTACAGTATACATGGATCGGCCGCGGTAAAGCAGGAATTGTCCCCGGGAAAACAGCTCAACCGCTGCAGCCAGCTTGCTTTTCATCTTGCGCGCGCCCGGGGCAACAGCGCTAATTTTCCCCAGTTCCCGGGTATAAAGGGTGAGGAGTCGGTCTCCTTCTCCCAGGGGCCTGGAATACAATACCAGGGCCTGCACGTTTACCTGTTTATGCATAAGCGGTCCTCCCGGGATGCCGCCGCCTCGCCGGCCTACTCATAGCCGAGCTGCCGCAAGATATTGTTTTTGCGCCTCCAGTCGGCTTTCACTTTAACCCAGAGGTCCAGGTTGACCGCGCTGCCTAACAGCTCCTCCAGTTCAACACGGGCCTCCTGCCCGATCGCTTTCAGGCGTGTGCCTCCTTTGCCGATGATGATCTTTTTCTGTGAAGCTTTTTCTACGAAGATCACGGCGTCGATATCCACCAGGTCCTTGTTTTCCCGGGGCGCAATTTTCGTGTCCTCTACCGCGATGGAGTGAGGAATTTCCTCCCGGGTCTGCATGAATATTTTTTCCCGGATGATCTCGGAAACCTGGAAAGGTAGGGGGCGGTCCGTGATCATTCCTTCCGGGTAGTAGAGAGGCCCTTCAGGCAAGTACCGCAAGATTTCTTCCAGGAGCAGTTGGGTGTTCTGGCCTGTGCGGGCAGACACCTGGAGGTAACCCTGGACAGGTAGAAGGCTCACGTATGCTTGCAGCCAGGATGCTGCAAAAGCTTCCGGGGCCATATCGATCTTGTTGATCACCAGCAAGACAGGGGTTCCTACAGATTTCAAGCGCATGGCAATAAAGCGATCCCCGTTCCCGGGGGGTGAGGTGGCCTCAACCACCAGGAGCACCAGGTCCACTTCTTTGAGCGTTCCCAGGGCCGACTGCAGCATGTAATCGCCCAGGCGGTGCCGGGGGCGGTGAATGCCCGGCGTATCGATAAAAACAACCTGGAAGTGTTCCGCCGTCAACACGGCCTGGATGCGGTTACGGGTTGTCTGAGGCTTATCGGAGACAATGAGCACTTTCTGCCCCATCAGCGCATTTATGAGAGTGGACTTGCCCACATTGGGTCGGCCCACAACTGCAACGAACCCGGAGATAAACATGGGCTTATTTCTCCTTTACTTCTCCTGACAGATAATTTATTATTATAACATATAACAGGCAAGGACGTGTGTTCATGGAAGAAGAAAAAAAGCAAGAACTCAAGGCCAGGGGACACAAGGCACTCATTTTGAATATTATTTTTTTCGTGGTTCTCTTCCTGGGCATTTTCATGGTCGCCTATACCAGCCTGGCCATAACGGCTGTGGTGATCACCATTATCTTCGTCGCTTGCCTGCTCTACATCTATTATTCGTGATTCGTTTCCGCATGGTAGGAGAAGGGCCGGGGGAGAAGGTCGGCCAACCGGTACAGGGTCTCCTCTCCACCAGCAGCAGAAACCAGGACACGGCAATCGGGGGCAAATTCCGCCAGTGCCTGCCGGCAAGCCCCGCAAGGAACCGGGTCCGGCTTCTTTTCCGATACGACACCCAGGGTGCTAAATCGGCGCTGCCCGGCGGAAACCGCGGCGACGAGGGCCGCCCTTTCCGCGCAGAGGGTCAGGCCGTAAGAGGCGTTTTCTACGTTTACCCCGGTATACACCTTCCCATCACCCGCTAACAGGGCCGCCGCCACCCGATAACCCGAGTAGGGCGCATAGGCATGAACCAGCACCCGACGTGCCTCATGGAGAAGCTGGGAGTCTTTCATCTAGCCACCCGCCTTTCATCTCAGCCCCGGTACGGGGGTAAAACCAGGTGATCTTTTTTCTCAATTTCCATGCGGAAATTTCGGTGGAACTCCAGGGAAAACCGCACGATATCCAGGGCGCTGGAAAGCACTTCCGGATCCCCCACCGCTTCGATCACGACAGGGTTCGCGGGAATTTCCCGCTGATTTACCCGGATGACAGGGCCGACACAGCGAATGGACGAGGTGCTCATTAGCCGCTGCCCTCCCACAGAGATCCCTAGCGCCCCCGCGGCGAAAAGCTCGTTCACCACGTCGCGGACATCGGAATCGTGGATGATCTCACTGACCGCAAAACCGTTGGGCGCATCATACAGCTTGATCAGCACCCCTTCGCCGATCATTTCTGCAAAGCCGGCGGCGACCCGGAGCTCGAGAAGGCTGACCCGCAAGGCGTCGATTTCTTCATTGAGGGACTGGATATAGTCCAAGGGATTATAAGGGACAAGCATCCGACTCCGGCCTTCTGCATATTCCAGCTGGAAGAACTGTTCCTGTACCATGCCGCTGCTCTGGACCAGTTCCATGATCGCGGCCTTGGTGTCTTCGTGCAAAACATCAGGTTCTACAGAAATGCCCTGGCGAGCAGAAAGGCTGATGGTGAACTCCACCCGCCCGGTTTCTGCTTGCAGGTTTGTATCCCGATTCACCAGGGTGAGAATGTTTTCCCGCAGCAGGGCATCCCATTCACGTACAATGGTATCCTGGACCTGGCGGCCTTGATTGAAGACAACCCGCGCCAGTTCGCCACCTGTCCTGGCCATGGCTAATTCATAGTTTAAGCGGGCCAGGGCCTCTCGTACGGAATTCCGTTCCTGGACACCCAGGTCCTGGGCAAGCCCCAGGGTGTATTCCAGGAGATTTTCCGCCATGGCATCCCGTGAAGATGCAGGCAAGGCATTCTCCGCTTGGGAATGACGGTAAGCGATGGTAATGTTGACAATCACCAGGGCCGTATTGACCAACAAGACCATCAAGAGAAGGGTTAAGGTCTTCCTCTCCGTGAGGAAGCGCCCGAATTCGCTTCGCATCTCAAAAGACCTCCTGCTGTATAAATCCCGGAAGGAGTGGCGAAAAATCCTCGCTTCCAGTTAAAAAAAACGAACCCGAACCGGGCCGAAAAAAACGACCAGCGCGACCACCAGGGCATAAACTGCCGCAAATAAAACCGCTCCCGCTGCAACATTTTTGGCCACCCGGGCCAGGGGATGAAATTTTCTGGTTTTCAGGTCAACAGCTGCTTCTACAGCGGTGTTAAACATCTCGGCCATAAAAACAAAAAATACCGCGGAAAGAACCGACAGGAACTCTGCTTTTCCCACGTTAAAATAAAAAGAGGCCGAGATAGCTGCTGCCGCTGCAACGATATGAAACCCCATGTTGCGTTCGCTGCGAAAAGCGAACACAACCCCGGCAAAAGCGTTTAAGAAACTCTGATACAACCGGTGCTTTTTCATGGGTTCGCCCTATCGTTCGAAATGGAATTTCTCCAGGATAAAGTGCTGCCGCGAAAACATTTCTTTTTCTTCTGCTGCGGAACTGTGATCGTAACCCAGTAAATGAAGTATACCATGGACGGCCAAAAATGCAATCTCCCTTTCCAGACTGTGTCCATATTCCTTGGCCTGCGCGGCTGCACTCTCTACGGAGATCACGACATCACCCAGGATGTGATCCTCTTCTTTCCCGGTCATTTCGTCCTGCAGATCAAAGGCTAGCACGTCGGTGACCCGGTCCAATTTCCGGTAGGTGCGGTTCAGCTCCCGAATCTGCCCGTCATCAACCAGGATAAGCGTAATTTCCTCTTCCAGGGATCGACCTTCTTCCTGTAAAAGATGCCCGGCGATCTCCTGCAGCCGTGGAGGCAATGCTGCGGGGATGCGAACCTTGTCCTGGTCGTTATGGATGTTGATGGCCATGGTTCGCCTTCCCCCTTTCCAGGTCTGCCCGCAGTTCTTTTTCCGGGTACTCGATGCGGTTGTGAAACAGGCCTGAGAGAATATGAACGAAGGTGTCACCGATAATATCCAAATCCCGCAGCGTCAGGGGTGTATCATCGAACTGGCCGTCATTTAGCTTTTCTTTGATAATGCGTCGAACCATTCCTTCCACTCTACCCGCCACGGGTCGGGATAGGGAACGCACCGCGGCTTCCACCGCATCCGCTAACAGGATAAGGGCCGCCTCTTTGCTCTGGGGCAGGGGACCCTCATAGCGGAATTCTTCTTCAGAAAGGTTAATATCTCGATTGTTTTCCATGGCCTGGCGGTAGAAGAAGGAGATCATCCCGGTCCCATGGTGCTGCTGAATGATTTCAATGATGGGCTGGGGCAGGTTCTCCTCCCGGGCCATTTCCAAGCCGTCTTTCACGTGAGAACGGATGATCAGCGCGCTTAAATTGGGGGAAATCTTTTTATGCGGATTATCCCCGGTAAACTGGTTCTCGATAAAAAAATACGGGCGGCGTATTTTTCCGATATCATGGTAAAAGGCAGCGACTCGGGATAAAAGGGGATCAGCCCCGATGGCTTCAGCACCGGCTTCAGCCAGGTTGCCCACAAGGACGCTGTGGTGGTAGGTTCCCGGGGTTTCCATCAGCAGTTTGCGCAATAACGGCCGCCCGGGATCGGAGAGCTCCAACAGGGTAACAGCGGTGGTCAAGCCAAAAGCATTTTCCAGGTACGGCAAAAGGCCGATGGCCAGCACGGCCGAAAAAAGGCCGCTGCCCAGGCCGGCGAGGAGACTGATGCTGAATTCACGGAGAAATTCGTACTCCAGGTGGAAGCCCCTGGTCAGCAACACAACCGCAATGATGGAGACGACGTTGACACCCGCGACGAGGAAACCGGCCCGGGTAAGGTCCGAACGGCGCTTCAGGCGGGACACGCTGTAGATGGCCACCAGCCCGCCCAGGATGGACACGACCAGGTAGCCGAATTCCCAGTCAACGGTAAAGCCGAGAAACAGCGCCAGCACCAGGTTAAAGAAAATCGCCAGGCGGGCATCCAGCAGTACCGCGATCAAGATGCCGCCCATGGCTACAGGCATCAAGTAGCCGGAAAAGTACTGCGCCGCCAATCCCAGCACCAGGGTTAAGACCAGGATCAGGCTCAAGAGGGAGAGATGGATGACATTTTGAAAAATATCCGGGTTAAAGAAGAAAATGTACAGGGCCACAACCGTGAAGATGACCAGCAGGATCAGAAACAGGCCGACATATCCCCCGAAATGAACCCGGGGACCCAGTAAGCCCAAGGCCTCCAGCTGGGCAATATGTCGTTCAGTGACCACTTCCCCTTCCTGGATGATCAGGGAATTCCGGAGAATCATCACCGGCTCGACTCCCTGGCGGGCTGCTTCCCGGTTAGCCTGCGTCGCATCTTCGTTGTAGATCATGTTGGGTTCCAGCAGGGGGGTGAGCAGCTTTTCCATGCCCTGGCGGACCTCCGGGCTAAAAGGCACCAGGTTAACTTCCTGCAGCATCTGCCGCGTGGATGTCTGCAGCCCGCCTTCTTTTATCCCCTGGGTCATGATCTCTTCATAAATGGTTTCCACCCGCTGATGAAGATCGCTCAGGGATTCCCTGCTCTGGGAAAGGATGGCCCGCAGGGAGTCCTGGGGGATATCAGGATCCAGGGACTCTGCCAGGCGCTCTGCCCGCTTGGACAGTTCATCCCGATCCGCCTCGTCCTCCGGAGGGCTGAGCTGCAGGTCCCTGACCCGGTTCACTTCCTGGAAAAACAAGGCGATCTGCTCCCGGCCATCTGCCAGGACACCTGGATCATAATCGAAGACCTCGGGCACGGCCGCGGCGGCCTGCTGGCGCAGCTTGCTGGTCGTATAGGGATCGACCACTTCCCGGTTGGCCTGGATGGTTTGAGGGCTGGGGCGGCCCAGCTCCACGGAAACCCCCATGGGCAGGGTGGAGAAAAACAGGAAGAGGTAAAGAAATACAAAGAGCCCCAGGGCCAGGAACAGGCGCTGGCTCTTTTTGTTCCGGGCCACAAAAAAAGGCTGATTAAAGACCGATTTGATTCTTTTCCAAACCATCGCCATTACTCCTGTTGATCATTTTCCCGGGCTCCCCGGTTTTCATAGGCCTGGATAATTTTCTGGACCAGGTTATGGCGGACCACATCCTGGTCGCTGAGATGGATAAACGCGATGTCCGGGATCCTTCCCAGGATGTTCATGACTTCTATCAGTCCGGAATATTTGCCCCGGGGAAGGTCTACCTGGGTAATATCACCGGTGATTACGGCCTTGGAGCCAAATCCCATCCGTGTTAAAAACATTTTCATCTGTTCCGAAGTGGTATTTTGGGCT
>PWWY01000224.1 GCA_003561325.1 Syntrophomonadaceae bacterium
GGGGTGCTTACCCGGGTCGCCGGGCTTTTCAGCCGCCGGGGTTACAACATCCAAAACATCGCCGTGGGCCGCACGATGGAGCCGGGCATTTCCCGCATGACCGTCTCCGTGGAAGCGGATCCTCTCACCGTGGAGCAAGTTGTCAAGCAGCTTAACAAGCTGGTGAATGTGATTAAAGTTAGCGACTTGACAGAAGAGACCTCCGTAGAGCGAGAACTGATGCTGTTGAAAGTCAAAGCTGAAACCAACAAGCGCGGCGATATCCAGCAGATGGTAACCACCTTCCGGGGGAAAATCATCGATGTATCTCCCGATTCCATGATCGTGGAAGTCACCGGCGATGATGACAAGCTAAACGCCTTTTTGCTCATGATGCAGGAATTTGGCATCAGGGAAGTGGTCAGCACCGGCAAAATATCTCTTTTGCGGGGAGGGAAAGTGACCCGGGACGCCAGGATGTAGCGCCACATTCTTTCTATACAAGATCTGAAAATTATAGTAGTATAGAAACGAAAACTTGCTCTTCGACCGCAGTTCGAGCATACAGCTATTTAAAAAGGAGGAGACTCGCGTGGGGCATACCATGGCAGAAAAGATCCTGGCCAAAGCTTCAGGAAAAAAGCAACTTTCCCCCGGAGACCTGGTCAATGCCCGCATTGACATGGCTCTGGGGAACGACATCACCGCCCCGGTTGCTATCCAAGAATTTAACAAGATCGGCGTAGATACCGTTTTTGACCGGGAACGCATTGCCCTCATCCCCGACCATTTTACCCCCAACAAGGATATCCAAACCGCCCAGCAGGTAAAAATAATGAGAGAATTTGCCCGGCACTTCAACATCGAGCATTACTATGAAGTGGGGCGAATGGGCATTGAACATGCCTTGCTCCCGGAGCTTGGCCTGGTTCTGCCCGGTGAAGTCGTGATCGGGGCAGACTCGCACACCTGCACCTACGGGGCCCTGGGTGCCTTCGCCACCGGTGTGGGCAGCACCGATCTGGCTGCCGTGATGGCCACCGGCGAACTCTGGTTCAAGGTGCCTCCCACCATCCGCATCGTCTTTGAAGGGGTCAAGCGCCCCGAAGTCACAGGTAAAGATCTTATTTTGTATACCATCGGCCAGCTGGGAGTGGACGGGGCCCGCTACTGCGCCTTGGAATTTACCGGTCCGGTGATCCGCCGCCTGGACATGGATGGCCGCTTTACCATTGCCAACATGGCCATCGAAGCCGGGGGCAAGGTCGGCTTAATCGCGCCGGATCAAGTAACCCTGGAGTATTTGCAGGGCCGGAGCAAGCGGCCTTTTACACCGGTGGAAAGCGATGAAGACGCGCCGGTCCAACAGGAATACCGCTGGGATGTCAGCACCTTAGAACCCCAGGTCGCTGCTCCTTTTAGTCCGGCCAACGTTAAGCCGGTATCCCAGCTGGCCGGCACACCCATCGACCAGGTGGTCATCGGCTCTTGTACCAACGGGCGCATAGAAGATCTCCGCCAGGCAGCCGCCTTGCTGCAAGGGAAACGCGTTCATCCCCGGGTACGACTGATCGTAATCCCGGCTACCCAGGCGATCTACCTGCAGGCCATGCGGGAAGGGCTCCTGGAGATCTTTGTGGAGGCCCAGGCCGCCGTCAGCACACCCACTTGCGGTCCCTGCCTGGGAGGACACATGGGCATCCTGGCCGAAGGGGAAGTCTCCCTGGCGACCACGAACCGCAACTTCGTGGGCCGCATGGGGCACCCCAAAAGCAGTGTCTACCTCAGCAGTCCAGCAGTGGCTGCCGCATCAGCTGTTGCCGGGGTAATCGTTCATCCCGGTGAAGTCGGGGAGGTGAAATAGGTTGAGCACCATCCGAGGCAAGGTATGGACCTTTGGGGATGATATCGATACAGACGCGATCATCCCGGCACGTTACCTCACCACCACCGACATGGCTGAACTGGCTGCCCACTTAATGGAAGACGCTGACCCTTCATTCCCCCAGAAAGTATCCCCGGGAGATCTGATCGTGGCCGGTAAAAATTTTGGCTGCGGGAGTTCCAGGGAACACGCCCCCCTGGCCCTCAAGGGCGCCGGCATATCCTGTGTGATCGCGGAAAGCTTTGCCCGCATCTTTTACCGGAATGCGATTAATATCGGGCTTCCCATCCTGGAATCCGCCGAGGCTGCTGCGGCGCTCCAGGAGGGTGAAGTAGTGGAAATAGACCTGCAAAAAGGCGTGATCCAGGATTCCAGTGGCCGGAGATACACGGCGGTTCCCTTCCCCCCTTTCATGCAGGAAATCATAGCCCGGGGGGGGCTGATCAATTACGTCAGAGAGAAGGTGAAGCAAGGTGAATGAAAACAAGGTGATCATCCTGCCGGGCGACGGCATCGGCCCCGAGGTGGTTGCCGAAGCGGTTAAAGCATTGAAAAAAGCGGTGTCTCTCTTCGGTCTGGAAATGGTGATGCAGGAAATGCTGGCCGGGGGCGAAGCGCTGGATAAACTGGACGTCCCTCTACCCGATGATACCCTGCAGGCCTGTCGCAAGGCCCGGGCGGTGCTTCACGGCACCTTCGGCGGGCCCCAGTGGGAAGATTTCCCTCTCAGCAAACGCCCCCTGGCCGCGCTGTTGAACCTGCGCAAAGAACTGGATGTGTATGCCAACCTGCGTTACGCCAGGCCCCTGCCCAGCCTCTTCGACAAAGCTCCGTTAAAACCAGAGTATTTAGCGAATGTGGATATTTTAATCATCCGTGAAGTGACCAGCGGCATCTACTTTGGGCCCAAGGAACGCCGCACCCTGGGCCGCAGCACCCGGGCTTCGGATACCATGGTCTACGCCGATTTTGAAATTGAACGGGCCGCCCGCAGGGCCTTTGAAATTGCCCGGACGCGTAAGGGTAAAGTAACCTGTGTAGATAAAGCCAATGTCTTGGAAAGCTCTCGGCTGTGGAGAAAAATCACCCGGGATGTGCACCGGGAGTACAGCGACGTGGAGCTAGATTTTATGTATGTCGATGTTTGCGCCATGCAGCTGGTCTTAAATCCGGCAAACTTCGATGTGATCTTAACCTCTAATATTTTTGGGGACATTCTCAGCGATGAAGCCTCGGCCGTCTTGGTGGGCTCTGTTGGTGTCCTTCCCTCTGCGACCTTGGGAGAAGAAGAAAAAACATCCCTTTTTGGGCCCATCCACGGACCGGTCAACGAAATTGCCGGCCAAAACAAGGCCAACCCTTTAGGCACAGTGCTTTCAGCAGCTCTGCTGCTGCGCTTCGCCTGGCAAAATGAAGAGGCGGCCCTGTCGATTGAAAGGGCTGTGGAAAAGGTGCTGGAAGAAGGTTACCGCAGCACAGAGTTGATGTCAGCAGGGAAGAAAGAAGTCGGCACGCGGGAGATGGGCGATTTGATCGTGGAACGGATGACGCGTACATAAACCTGCCAGAGCAACCATAAAAGAGATACAGGAGGTGAGCGTTGTTGGCCATCTGGCGCTGTCCCCAGTGCGGCTATGAAAAAGAAGGGCGTTGTAAACCCCGCAAATGCCCCCATTGTGATGATCAAAGGGATTTTGAAAAGAAAGAGGAATCCAAAAAATAAAGCTGTA
>PWWY01000032.1 GCA_003561325.1 Syntrophomonadaceae bacterium
CGAAAACGCCGACCCCGATGTGGTCCAGGATATCACCGGCGTATTCGCGCAGCTGGTGCCCCGCCAGGGGAATTATCGCCACCGGGAAGGGAACGCCGATGCCCACATCAAGGCATCCATCGTGGGCGCCTCCCAGCAGCTGATCGTCTCTGCCGGCAGGCTGGTCCTGGGGACCTGGCAGGGGGTCTTCCTCTGCGAGTTTGACGGACCCCGGCAGCGGAAAGTATGGGTAAAGCTGCTCTAAGCAGTGACAGGGAGACCGGCCGCGTGCGTGGTTAAGTTAAAGATTCGGATCCCGCAAAAAGATGAAAAACTGGGCTCGTAAGACCGGCCGTGTGCGCGCAAGTTGGAAGGAAAGGGGACTGTGTGATGCGCGGGAAGAGGCAGATCGCCTTCAACTGGAAGAAGCTGGTAGCAGGCCTGGCCGTGTTCCTGCTGTTGGCCTTGGGGGCCTTCTGGCTGTATGTCCAGTGGCAGACCTACCCGGCGGAAGCTGCCCCCCTGGACGCGATCCGGGCTGAAGCGCAGCTGACGATCACGGAAGAAAACAATCATTTTGTTTTAACCCCCCGCGCCGTCGATCCCGACAAAGCGCCGGTTATCTTCTACCCGGGTGGCCTGGTGGCCCCCGAAGCCTACCTCTACAAGCTGGGCCGGGCAGCCCTCTGCCTGGAGATCACGGTCTACCTCGTCCGGGCGCCCTTCAACGCGGCTATCTTTCATCTCAACGCCGCCGCCAGCATCATGGACCGCTACGACCTGGAGCGTGCCTGGGTCGGGGGCCACTCCCTGGGGGGCATTGCAGCCTGCCGCTTTACTGCCGCCAACCCGGAAAGGGTCGGGGGCCTTTTCCTCTTCGGTTCCTACTGCGACAGGGACATCGGCGCTTTCGACGGCCCCATCGTTTCGGTCATGGGCCTGCAGGACGAGATCATTAACCGGGAGAATTATGAACGAGCAAAAGCCAACCTCCCTGCAACCGCCCGCATCAAGGAAATTGAAGGCCTGAACCACTCCGACTTCGGAAACTACGGCCTGCAGAAAAATGACGGGAAAAGCGAGCTGGAAGATGCCCGGGTGATCGAGATCATCTGCCAGGTGTTCCAGTAAAGAGTTTCGTAAAGCGCGTCAAGCGCAAAAAAAAAACGCTCCTTTGTGCGTGCTAAAGGGGCGCTTCGCTGCATTGGGCAAAAATGATCCTGTCTTAATGTTGAAGATAACGATCCAGCATGGAGCACACGACCGCATAGCCGGAGCGTAGGTTGTCCGGGTAGTCTTCCCCGGCGTTCTTATAGAGGTTTAACACCCGGTCATTGATACACCCGTTGCCGTTCTTCTTGACCTCCAGCCCGGCGAAGTCGAACCCGGAGGCCACCCGTTCCAGGTTTCTTTCAAACTTGAGGTGCCTGAGGGCATCCAGGGAGTAGAGGCGCCAGTGATGGAAGTGGGGGGTGCAGACGAAATCGCAGAAAAAATGGGAGAGGACCCCCAGTTCAAAAAAACTATCCACGGTCTTGTTCATGTCCAGCACATATTCCATGGCCTGCCGGGGATAGTGCCGCCGGTAATTATAGTGAGGCAAAAAATCGGCCAGCACGTTTCCCCGCAAGAAATCGCGCCGCTGCTGCGGTTCCATCTCGAACCGGTCCATGGCGTGCAAGGTAATGATGCGATGCGTGTTGCCCGTCATTTCCGCTCTCCCGTCATAAAAGTTTGGTTAGCCCGGTGCCTGTCATGGGCCCCACCCACAGGGCGCGTAAGCCAGGTCGCGGCACTCTGCCCCTGCTGCTGCGCCGGCCCGGGTGTCTTTGATGCCCCTGGCGCTTTTTGATCCCACCATACCTCCGGCGATCCAGGCGCACCAAAACTTATTATCTCATAATTTCTCCGGTTTGTAAACGGTTTCTGCCGCGCTTTTGCCGCGCCTGCGGCCCCGTGGGGCTTAACTGCATGTCCTTCCAAACCTGTAAAATAATTCTCCGGGCCCGGCTTTAACAGGAAAGAAACCAGCAGGATTTTGCAGGGCAAAGATGAATTATATCTTAGGAAGAAACGAAGTTGATCAGGAGCATTTCAAGTTATTATTCCCTTACAAAATACAGGAAAGGCACTCTGATCGTCTTGCAGACCTGATCGCTGCACAGATCAAGCCAGGAAAGGCGTGAAACGAAGCATGAGCAATCCTTTTTCCCAGGTAACACCAGAAATCATCGAACTCGCCGCACTAGCTGAACAAAATGGCATCATCGATCCCGCCCTGTACGATCAATACGACGTGAAGCGGGGCTTGCGCGACTTGAGCGGCAAAGGCGTGCTCACCGGGTTGACGGAAATCTCCGAAATCATCTCCTACGAAGTGGTTGCCGGCCAAGAACGACCCTGCCCGGGCAAGCTCTACTACCGGGGGATCGATATTGAAGAGATCGTGGACGGGCTCAGGGAGGAAGACCACTTCGGTTTTGAAGAGGTCACCTACTTGCTGCTCTTCGGCAATCTGCCCACGGTCCAGGAGCTGGGCCGCTTTAACGGGATCCTGACCAACTATCGCTCGCTGCCCACCAACTTCGTTCGGGACATCATCTTGAAAGCCCCCAGCCATGATATGATGAATACCCTGGCGCGCAGCGTATTGACCATGTACGCCTACGACGAATATGCCGATGACACCTCGCTGCCCAACGTGCTGCGCCAGTCGCTGCAGCTTTTGGCGCTTTTCCCGCTGCTGGCCGTCTATGGTTACCAGGCCTACTGCCACTACCACGAGAAGGAAAGCCTCTTTATCCACACGCCCCGGCCGGAACTATCCACCGCGGAGAACGTGCTGCACCTGCTGCGGGCGGACAGCCGCTACACACCCCTGGAAGCCAAGATTCTCGACATGGCCCTGATCCTGCACGCCGAGCACGGCGGCGGGAACAACTCTGCCTTTACCGTCCACGTGGTTACTTCTGCGGGCACAGACACCTACTCGGCCATTACCGCGGCGCTGGGGGCACTGAAAGGGCCCAAACACGGCGGGGCCAACATCAAGGTGGTGCAGATGTTCGAGGACATGAAGGCCAGCATCGAAGATTGGACCCATGAAGACCAGGTGGCCGCTTACCTGGAGCGGGTGTTGAAGAAAGAGGCCTTTGACCGCACGGGCCTGATTTACGGCATGGGGCATGCAGTCTACTCCCTCTCGGATCCCCGGGCCAACATTTTAAAGAGATTCGTGGAGAGCCTGGCCCGGGAGAAGGGCCGCCTGGAAGAATTCAAGCTCTACAATTTGGTGGAACAGCTGGCCCCGGAGGTCATCGCGCAGAGATTCCGCATTTACAAAGGTGTCAGTGCCAATATTGACTTTTACAGCGGCTTTGTTTACAACATGCTGGATCTTCCCCTGCGCTTGTACACACCCCTGTTTGCCATTGCCCGCATGGCCGGCTGGTCCGCTCACCGCATGGAGGAGCTCATCAACGCCGGCAAGATCATCCGGCCCGCCTACAAGTCCATCGCCCCGATCAGACACTACGTCCCGCTGGCAAAGCGCTAGGGGAAAGCCCTGGTGCGGCCCGGGACAAGGGCAGGGCCTAAAAAAGTCGC
>PWWY01000128.1 GCA_003561325.1 Syntrophomonadaceae bacterium
CGGTGGGTCAGTACCGCACCCTTGGAGACACCGGTGGTGCCGCCGGTGTAGAGAAAGCAGGCCTCCGTCTCCGGGGTGATCGCAGGCCGGGGCACGGCTTTGCCGGCGTTCTTGTTCAACAGGTCCTGCAGCCAGAAATCACCCCCTCGGAGATCTACCCGGTCGCCTTCTTTTTTCTCTTTTGCCAGGGTATAAAGCAGCCGCATGTGCCCGGCAAAATGTTCCTTGATGTTGGTGGCGATGACGGTCTTCAGCTGGGGCAGCTTGTTCTTGATCCGCCACACCATGGGGTAAAAGCGGCTCAGGGTCACAATGATTTCCGCCCCGGAATCCTGCAGCTGGTATTCCAGCTCCCGCTCCACGTACAGGGGGTTGCAGGGAATCACCGTGCAGCCCGCCCGCAGGGCCCCGTAGTAGCAGTAGACAAACTGGGGACTGTTGGGCAGGTGAATGGCCACCCGGGACCCTTCGCCCAGGCCCAGGGAAGCGACAACGGCGGCGAAGCGATCCGCCAGGGCATTGAGCTCCCGGTAGGTCAGCTTCCCGCCCATGAAAATGGTCGCCGTGTTTCCTGGATATTTCTCCGCGGCGATGTCCAGGAGCTGGGGCAGGGTTTCCCTGGGTTCGTCAATGTCGTGGGGGACCCCGGGTTCATAGTGTTTTAGCCAGATTCTCTCCATGATAACCGTTCCTCCTTAGAGAAGAGTTATGATCAGGATGCGGGTGCACACGCGGTTTGGCGGGGTGGCCGATGATCCATTCCCTATTTGTAGTCATAAGTTTTCTTGGGACTCACCGACTCACCATCTTCCCTGTCGAGGAGTTACACCTGTGTTGGATCTTTGCCCGCTTTCGCTCTGTGCTGACCCCAGGGACTGCCCGGCCGGCATTTCGTCTTCACCACATGGGCCATGGCGCCATGCCCGGGTTTTGGCCTGCAGGTTCGATTTCCCGGGCTGCCCTGCCTCTGCCGCTTGAGCACCGCACTTTCCTTGCTTTTCTACTATTTCGTTTTGGGAAGGCCATTTTCCTTTCAATATTCAAAATTTTTAGCAATTTCATTAACCTGGGCTAAGACCCACCCTGGTCACTCCAAACCGTCCCCGGTTTTCTCCCCCGGTTTTCTCCCGGAGGACCGCCCCTTTTGCTGGCTTTTTTGGTGCGTCCCCTAATTGTCCTGTTTGCCATCTGCCATCCCTGTTTGCCCGCAATGAGTGGTGCCGCGTAAAAGCCCTGAGATCTGGATCTTGCAGCAGCCGGGCTGCCAGGAAAATGAAAAAGGGGCAAGGGATTTTTTCCCCCTGCCCCCCGGCAGTGAAGAAAGGTTTACCTGATCGTTTAGCTTATAGCTCCATCCAGTCAGACTTAGTACAGGTCTTGTCCAGGCCCTTAGTGCACAAAAGTTACTCGCACTTCCCGGGTTCGGGAATCCCAGTCCACCTGGCAGCCCAGGCTTTCCCCGATAAAGCGCAGGGGGAGCATGGTCCGCCCCGGGGCGACAACGATGGGTTTCACGTTGGGGTTATCCGGGTCGATCATCTGACCCCTGCCGTTGACCCGGGCCGTGTTTTCGCCGATCCAGAGTTCCACCACGTTGCGGTCTTGCGTAATGGTTACCTTGCGCTGCGTCTCATCCCAGCTGACCCGGGCTCCCAGGGATTCGGCCACGAAACGCACCGGCAGCAGGGTCCTCGACTCCACGATGATGGGCGAGGTGTCCATGGTCCTGCGCATTCCGTTCACGTAATAGGTGCTCTCCCCGATGGTGAAGAGGATTTCCCGCTTACTCAGGGTGGTGGCGACAGCCTCGTTGGTATAACTCGAGTTGCCGAAGTCATTGTAAGCCCGCACCCGGTAACTGTAGGTGGTGTTGGGCTCCAGCCCCCGGTCGGAGTAGGTAGTCACGTTGGCCTGGACCGTGGCGACCTGGACAAACCGCCCGCCTCCGACCCTGCGCTCGATCCGGAATCCCGTTTCGTCATCAGACCTGTCCGTCCAGATGAGATTAATCCGCGCTTCTGAAGCGGTAACAGCTCGCAAGTTGGTCGGCGCGTTCGGCAGCGTCCTGGTAGTGGCACTGGCCTCGTTAGAATAGCTGGAATTGCCCGCGGCGTTGTAAGCCCGCACCCGGTAGGTGTATTTCGTATTCTCCGCCAATCCCGTATCGGAATACGAGGTCACGTTGGCCCTGACCGTGGCGATTTCGGCGAAGCTCCCGTCTTCCCTTTTTCGTTCGATCTTAAAGCCGGTCTCATTATCGGATCGATCGGTCCATGTGAGCCTGATCTCCCGGTTAGAGATGGCTTCGGCTTTCAAGTTGGTCGGGGCGTTGGGCAACCTCCCTGTGGTGGCGCTGGCCTCGTTGGAGTAGCTGGAGTTGCCCGCGGCATTGTAGGCCCGCACCCGGTAGGTGTATTTCGTATTTTCCGCCAACCGCGTATCGGAATACGAGGTCACGTTAGCCCTTACCGTCTCGATTTCTTCGAACCTTCCGTCTCCTCTTTTCCGTTCGATCTTGAAGCCCGTTTCATTGTCAGACCTGTCTTGCCAGGTAAGTTTGATTTCACTGGCAGTAACGGTTTCTGCCTTCAAGTCCGTAGGAGCGCTGGGAATCGTGGCGGTAACAGCCTCGGCCTCGTTGGAGTAGCTGGAATATCCGGCATCGTTGTAGGCCCGCACCCGGTAGGTGTATCTGGCGTTTTCATCCAGTTGCGTGTCGGAATACTTTGTTTCACCTGCACCCACGGTAGCGATCTCGCGATAGCTGCCGTCATCTTTCTTCCGTTCAATGCTGAAACCCTTCTCGTTGGTGGAGTTGTCTCGCCACTCCAGGTCAATTCGAGTGCTGGAAATGACCTTTGCGCTCAGGCTCGTGGGCCTTTCCGGGATGATTTCCTTTCTCTTGGTTGTCGCGGAGGCCTCTGCATATTCAGAGTAGCCGCCCTCATTGTTAAAGGCATACACCCGGTAGGTATAACTTGTGTTTTCAGCCAGGCCCATATCCCTAAAATCAGTTGCATCTGAACCCACATGTGTGAGCAGACTGAAGCTACCCCCTTCTCTACTTCTTTCAATTCTATAACTATCTACGTCTCCAGTGCTTTTTGTCCACCTCAATGTGATCTGGTCATGAGAATCAGCGGTGGCGCTAAGATTTGAAGGGGTGCCCGGCGGCTCTGCCGTTGCCCTGACCAACCCTGAAAAAGAAACCAATAGTAGCAGGGACAAAAGAATAATTGACAAATTTCTTTTCACGTTCTTTCGACTTCCTTTCCTGAAATATTACTGCTCTATTATGTATGACGAATATGGCCTCGAATAGTTGCGCGCCGTCGTGATAAAGTTTCATAATATTTGCCTTAAATTTAAAGGATAGAGATCATGATTATGCTGGCCTTACTTTGCATCTTGGTGCTGTCGAGGGCACCGGTTTCTTGCGCTCGACGCCGAATTATTCCCACTGTTCAAAAGGAAATAGAATTGGGATGTCGAAAGGATCGTGTAGGGTCATCACACGGGAAATTACCCGAAAAGAAGGGAGTGAACCACGTTGAACGTGGAAAACCTGCGGCAGCTCAGCAA
>PWWY01000198.1 GCA_003561325.1 Syntrophomonadaceae bacterium
CCCTGGCGGGAGGTTCTGCCCGCCTGGCTGCCGCTGTTTCCCAGCTGCGTGAAATTAAAAAGAACCAGGATGAACCGCTGCTGGTGCTTTCCGCCGGGGACTTTTTAGGAGGGACACCCTACGGATGGCTGGCCCTGCAGGGCTATTCACCGGAGTTGAATATCATGCGGCAGATCGGTTATGACGTGATCACCCTGGGCAACCATGAGTTTGATTTCGGGTCGGAAGTGCTGGCTCGCTACCTGCAGGCCGCCGGCTATCCGGAAACGGGTCAAACAATGACCCTGGTCGCTTCAAATATGCTTTTTCCAGATGATCATCTCCTGGGGAAGATGTGGATCCAGCAGACCCACCTGGTGCAATTGGATAACGGACTTCAGGTCGGTTTTTTGGGGCTTCTTGGTCATGCAGCCCAGTCTGTGATTCCCGATCCTAAGCCCGTGCGTTTCACGCCGCCGTTCCTTGCTGCCCGGGAAAGCGTTTTGGCGTTAAAGGAAGAGGGGGCAGATATCATCGTGGCGCTCACCCATGCGGGTTTAAGTGAAGATATTCGCCTGGCGAGAAATGTGCAGGGGATCGATGTAATTGTAGGGGGTCACTCACACTCTGTCCTGGAAGAACCTGTCGTTGTGGAAGACGGGACGATTATTGCCCAGGCAGGTGCCCTGCTCAGTCACCTGGGAGTTTTAGAGCTGGGTTATCATCCACAGAGCGGAGAACTCCGCCTGCGGAATCAAGAAACCGGACGTTCTTACCTGCTGGCCCTGGATCACCACCTCCCGCTTTATCCAGCCCTGGAGGCATATTTGATCCATTATTCGGAAGAACTGGAGCAGTATTTTCAGCAGTTGACCCGTAATACCTTCGGCAGCATCATGGCGCCGGTTGCCTACTCGGCGTTCCCTTTGCCCGGCGAAGAATCCCTGCAGGAAACGGCCTTTGGTAACTTCGTCACCGATGCCATGCGCCTGGTGGTGGAAGAGAAGACGGGCAGAAAAGTCGATGTTTCCCTGCAGAGCAACGGGCAGATCCGGGGGGCGCTGATCCCCAGCACCCTTTCAGGAGGCATATCGATTTATGACCTCGCTGTTTCTTCAGGGTTAGGGCGGGGGTTAGATGGCAGGCCGGGTTATCCCCTGGTATCTGTGCATTTCAAGGGAGGGGATCTCTGGAGACTCTTGGAGTTCTCTTCATTCCTGGCCCAGGCCCTGGACAACATGTATTTTTTACAGGTGTCAGGTTTGCGCTTCCATTATTCTCCGGAACGAGCGGTTCTTTTTCATTTACCCTTTTTGGACTTTCCCGTTCCCTCCTTGCGAGGGGTGCGTGATCTTGAAGTATTTACGGGGGAAGGTTTTCAGACCCTGCAGGATCAACGCTACGAACCGCTGGAGGGCGATCAACTCTACCGGGTAGTTGCCAGCTACCGACTGCTGGATTCCTTCGCAGAAGCTGCAAGATTTCTTCCTGCTTCCCTGGGTATCGTCCCCCGGGATGAAAACGGTCTGCCCCTGGACGACCTGCGCGAAGCCCTGGTCACGGTAGAGGGAAGGGAACTAAAAGTTTGGGAATCCCTGGTGGAATATGCGTCCTCGTATCCAATGCAGGAAGAAAGCCTGGTTCCCTTTATTCCGGGAAGTTATGCCGTGGCTTCCGGTCGTATCCTCCAAAACTGAAAGCACCTCCCCAACTGAGAGCACCTCCAAAACTGAGAGCTTGACAGATGGCACCTGTTGCATTAACATTATAGCTGTTAATACCATAAGTTCTACCGTAAAGATAGTAATAGCGATTCAAGGCGCCTTCATTGCCTGGATTGGAGCCTGCGCGGGAGCTTTTAAGGACAGAAAGGAGTATGATCATGAACATTGCCGGGAATGTAGCAGAGCTGATCGGAGGGACGCCGCTGGTCTATTTGCAGGCCCTGGCTGCGGGGCACAAAGCGAAGGTTGCCGCCAAACTGGAGTTTTACAACCCGGGCGGAAGCGTGAAGGACCGGATCGGTTTGAGCATGCTGACAGAAGCGGAGAAGCAGGGAAAAATTCATAAAGACTCCATCATCTTGGAGCCGACCAGCGGGAATACGGGAATCGCCCTGGCCATGGTCAGTGCGGCCAAAGGATATCCGTGTGTTTTAACCATGCCGGAGACCATGAGCGTGGAAAGGCGAAGGCTGCTCCAGGCCCTGGGCGCGAAGCTGGTCTTAACTCCCGGGCCAAAGGGCATGAAGGGGGCCATCGAAAAAGCGGAGGAGATGGCTGCCGCGGATCCACGCTATTTTATGCCCATGCAGTTCTCCAACCCGGCCAACCCCCGGGTGCACCGCGAGACGACGGCCCTGGAGATCTGGAATGATACCGATGGAAAAGTGGATATCCTGGTGGCCGGTGTAGGGACGGGAGGCACGATCACCGGTTGCGCCCAGGTGATCAAAGAAAAGAAGCCGGCTTTCCAGGCCATTGCCGTGGAGCCTGCGGAATCTCCCGTGCTTTCGGGTGGGAACCCGGGACCGCACCGCATCCAGGGAATTGGGGCGGGCTTCATCCCGGATGTCCTGGATACTTCACTCATCGACGAGGTGATCCAGGTTCCTGATGAGGTAGCCCTGGAAATGGCCCGGAAGATCGCCGCTGCAGAGGGAATACTGGCCGGTATATCATCCGGGGCTGCGTGCTATGCTGCTTTAGAGGTAGCGAAGCGCCCGGAGAACCAGGATAAGCTCATCGTTGTGATCTTCCCCTCTCCGTTGGAACGCTACCTGTCCACGGCGTTGTTTGTGGACGACAATAAATGTTAGGCAGGTGAGCAAAGATGCAGTTCTCAACCAAGGTTCGTTACGCCTTGCGCGCCATGATGGAACTGGCTGCCGATCATGGCAAGGACCCTGTGCACTTAAAGGAAATTGCCAGGAGGCAGGGGATCTCGGATAAGTACCTGGAGCAGGTCATGGCGCCCTTACGCACCCAGGGCCTTGTGTACACCCGGAAAGGTAGCCGCGGTGGTTATACGCTCTCCCGGCCGCCGGAGGAGATTTCGCTTTTTGAGGTTGTCCAGGCGGTAGAGGGGTCTTTGGCCCCTGTTTCATGCGTGGATCATGCTGATTTATGTGAGAGGGTGAATGTTTGCGCTACCCGGGACCTCTGGGAGCGGATAAAAGAGCTGGTGAGCGGGGAGTTAAAATCCATGAACCTGGCCGACCTGGTACAAGAGCAGGAGAAAAAACTGCTGCAGGCCGGTGAAACTCCGAGCTGGCAGATCTAGCAATAAACCGGTTGACCGCGGCGCAGATTAAGGGCAGCGCACGATCCCCTGTGAATAGAGACAATCGGCGCAGGATGGACTGTTTCCCCAGCAGTCTTCGTTGGAAAGCGCGTATTCACAGTGTTTGTTCACCTGGCAGTCCATGCAGGAGGGAAAGTTGTAGTTGCGGACGGTGTAACGAAACTTGAGATACTCCGATGCCGTCCAGATATCAAGCAGGGGTTGTTCCCTGATGTCGCCGACCAGGTATGCTTCCACGTGTTTTTGGCGGTTATCCAAGAGGTAAGGGTGGGAGCGGAGAAGGGCATAACAGGGGCTGA
>PWWY01000069.1 GCA_003561325.1 Syntrophomonadaceae bacterium
CAAAGCAGCATGGGGCCCGGCTGGTTATTATCAACAGGGAACCCACGCAGGCAGACCAGATGGCCGACACAGTGATACACGCTTCGGCGGGGGAAGCCATGCAAAAGCTGCTTAAGATTCTTGAGGAGATTTGTTAGCGGAAAATAGTTATGTCAGATTAAAGTACATCAAGTCTCCCACGGTGCTCTTGCAGTCGACTGGTTGGTGCTGGAAACATCTCAGGATGCTGGCTCGAGCACCCATACCTCAGTGGGGGAAGGAAAATTGGCAGAAGACACCACAACAGAAGAACCACAGAAAGCGGTGTGCTCAAAAAAGGAAACGAATTCCCCGGCATCATTGAGGTCTATCAGGCAGCGCTTTGTTTTGTAATGCATGGGGATGACGGCAGAGGGTTTGACCGCCTCGACGATTTCCCGGGCCTTGTGGCCGTCGATGGTGTAGACGCCCCCTACGGGCAGCATGAGGATGTCCGCCCCGGAGAGGAACTCCACCTGTTCCAGACTTAAGGCATCCTCACCGTAGTCGCCCATGTGCACAAAGGTGATCCCGGACATCTGCCATTTGAAAATGAGATTCTCGCCCCGCTGCTGCCCTTTCACCTCGTCGTGGTAGGAGCGGCAGCCCTCAATTTTGACCGGCCCTATGAGCAAAGGCTCGGTTTCCCTGACCACGTGGCGGGCGTTTTTCACCAGGGAAACGTTGTTGTGGTCAAAGTGGTCGTGGCTTACCAGCACCGCGTCGGCCTCCACACCCGGCAGGGGGTAGCCCACAGCTTTGTCGAACGGATCGGTGACGAGCTTTACCCGCGGGTTCTCCACGTGAAACATGGCATGACCGTACCAGGTAACCTTCACCTCTTCCATGTCCTCACCCTCCCTTTATTTTTTTCGCGGCCTCCTCGGCTGCACCCGCAGCCTAATGGCCGTGCGCTCCCCGCTTCCCTGACAGCACCGCTGATAGCGCCCGCCACCGACTTCGGATTCGACCTGGAAGAGACCAAAAGCGGTTCCATTTGTTACAGCTCCTTTGTACAAAGTGCCTTCTCATCGCTTGGGAAGACCGGTAAATGAGCGTCAGTTTTCTTTCCTGACCCGCACGGCCATCGGCCCGTAGAGAGACTCCTCCATCTGGTATTCTACCCGCCGCCCCACAAGATCTGCATCAAACTCGAGATCCTCAAGGGCGGCTTTTTCGAAATAAATTACCAGTTCGCCTCCCTCGTGGGGTTCGATAAATCCAAACCCCCTCATCAGATTTATCTTTTTGACAAATCCTTTGCAAAACACAGGCGGTCTCCCTTCCAGCCGCATTGCATTTCCTTAGCCGTTCACGTACAACCCTTTTAAGCACCAGAAGAACCTTCAATCAATCCCAGGGTCCTCTTCCTGGGGTCCTCTTCCCCGTTCTCAGAAGGAAGCTATCCTAATATATTTTCCTGACCCGGGTGGCCTTCGGTCCTTTATCGTCTTGGAACGCTTCATACTCCATCCGATCGCCTTCCATCAGGTCCTGCAAGCCGATCCCCTGCAGCGCGGTAAAGTGAAAGGAAACATCATCACCGCCGCCTTCCGGGAGGATAAAGCCAAACCCCCGCCCAGAAACAATCTTTTTGATGCTGCCTGCAAGCATCAAGAAAAACCTGCCCACACTTCAACCCGGGACTCTTTTTGGGGAGCCGGGTTCATAAAAGCCTTTAAGGGGGAAAAGGAAACTTGGGGGATTCTTTATTCATCAGCAGCCGGGGTACTTTTTTGGGGGAAAAATGCGGTCGGTGAGTGCGCCTTATGCCCACAATAACAAGAATTTTTTGCCTGTCAACTAATTTGCTTGACAAGGTAAGGTTGGGGTGTTAATTTATTAGCAATTCAATGAAATTGAAATATGCAGATAATACGAGATATCCATGAGCAAACGAGAGGTGCGTCGCGATGTCCAAGAATAAAAAATTGCCTGGAAACGACCCCGACCACAAGCGGATCCCCCGCTCAGTTATCCGGCGGCTGCCGGTATACTTACGAACGCTGGATAACCTGGTAAAAAACGACGTTGAGGTCGTTACCTCTATGGAATTAAGTGAAAGGACGGGTTTCACGGCAGAGCAGATCAGGAAAGATCTGGGGCACTTTGGGACATTTGGCACCCGGGGCACGGGTTATCATGCGGAGGCCCTGCGAAACGAACTATTGAAGATCATCGGGCTCTATGAGAAAACTGCTGTAATCGTGGTGGGCGCCGGCCACCTCGGCACAGCCCTGCTCCGTTATAATGTGAACAGAAACCCCTACACAAACGTGGTGGCGGCGTTTGACACTTCCCCGGACGTAATGGGGCAAAGGATCCTCGATGTAGAGGTGCTGCCTGTTTCCAGGATGCCGGAAGTGGTTAGAAAACATAACGTTAAGGCGGCCATTTTGGCCGTTCCTTCCGAAAACGTCCAGGCTGCCGCGGACCAGGTGGTAAAAAGCGGGGTGGAGGTCATCTTCAACTTTGCGCCGATTTGGGTGCAGGCACCCCCGGGAGTGTTTGTGCACAACGCCGATCTGAGCATAGAGCTGCAGAGCTTGATCTATTATGCCACACGGGAGGAAGCCTTCCGCAGCAAGGGTGTATGAAAAGAAAGGAGATCTTATGGACACGTCTATCCTGTTGGGAAAAACCAGGCGCCTCCTCCTGTTTTTCCAGAAGGATACGGGAAAACGGATCAATTATCAGGACACGGCCCGTACCTTAAAAGAGGTCATCCCCTCCGGTGTATATCTGATTGATCCGGGAGGAAAGATCGAGGGGTGTGCCCTGGCGGAAGATTTCAAGTGCCAGGTTTTAGAAACCCGGGTATTGCAAAAGCAGTGCTTCCCGCTGGAATGCATCGATTTGTTCTTGCGAAACAACCCCCCGGCCACAAACCTGCTGCAGGAGCCTTACCGCTGTGTTTTCTTTGAGGGTTTGCCGTGCGGCTTTGAGGATATAAACGCTGTGCATATCCCCATCAGCTGCGGTGAAACCCGGCAGGGGACCCTTCTTCAGCCGCGCCGCAAAAAAGCGTTCGGGCCGGAGGAGCTTGTTCTTGCCGAAATCGGTGCGGCTTTGCTGGGCAGGAAAATCCTCAATGGACAAACACGGGAGAGGAATGAACGGGAGCGGCACAAAGAAGCCCTTGAGCAGGTTGTTCGCTCCCTCTCTTATTCTGAAGAAAAAGCCTTAAAAAGCATCCTCCAAGGGCTGGGCGGTCTTGAGGAGAACCTCGTCTGCAGCAAAACGGCCAGACGCTATGGAGTTTCCTACCATGCGGTGCGCACCACCCTGAGAAAGCTGGAAAGCGCAGGCATCATCAAAACTTCCAACTTGGGCCATAAAGGCGTTCACATCAGCGTGCTCAACCCCTACCTTTACGAATACGCAAAAGAAACCGAGGCAGCAGACGCTTTGGCAGTCCGGGAAAAGCCCCCCCCCTCACCCCCGACTTTGTTGAATAGTATGAAATATTAAAATACTGGGCCGATTGAAGGAATTTTTTATTTTGTGCCGAA
>PWWY01000076.1 GCA_003561325.1 Syntrophomonadaceae bacterium
CTGCGGTAGGTGTCCAGGCGCTCCTGCAGGGCGGAAATATCTTCGGCATGCTCAAGAAATTCCTCCTGCAAGGAAATCCCGGCGGCCTCTTCCTGCAGTTCCTGCAGTTCCTTCCTGGCCCTTTCTTGAAGATGCTTCGCCGTCTGGCGCTGTTGGACCGACTCCAGCCGCTCTTTTGGAAAGGAAAGCGGGAGCTGGGGCACATCGCCGAGCAGTGCCATTTCTTCCAGAGTTTTTTGCCGCTGGGCCAGCAGAGGCAGGGTGCTTTCAGCCCTCTCCAACCGGGTTTTCTTTTTCAGCAGTTCTCTTTCCTCTTCTTTTAACTGCTCAACCTGTTCTTTTTCAGCTCGATAGGTCTCTTCCAGTTCTTCCCATCTGCGGGGGGCCAGGGCAAGCTCGCCCACTTTCCGCTTCACCTCGTTATACCGTTCAATACCCACGTTCACAGGAGGCCTTGAACCGCTGGGCTTGAAGAGATCACCTGCTTCTTTATCCAGCTCCCGGAACAGCTCCCGCAACCCACCGATCCCCGAGGCGGCTTCAAAAAGGGCCTCGCCCAGTGAGCCCTGCCCCTGGAGAAGGTCATCTCCTCCCTTGCGCAGGCTGCGGTGATCCATGCCGAACATCAGGCCGTAAAATTCCCGGTTGATCGAGCCCAGGAACCGCTGCAGGAATCTTTCTTCCACTGGCTGGTCATCTCCATCCAAGAGCGTGTTTTTCAGGCCTTTGCGCCGCGCCAGTTTGAATTCGTTTCCCCCTGCATCCTCCAGGACCGCTTCAATGCGCAGGCTGCCGGGAGCATGCAGATATGTATCGGGACTTCTCTGGGGAACCCCATAAAACAAATCCATGATGGACCGAAGCACCGTCGTCTTGCCGGCCTCGTTGAGTCCGTAGATGAGGTGAAACGTACCCGGGCCGTCCAGGTTCAGATCGTACTCACTAAAAGGACCAAACGCTTTTAAGTGGAGCCGCTTGATTCTCCCCTCCCCGCACCTTCCTTTCCGAGCAGGCGGGACAAGAGCAAATCTTCCACCTGGGAGAGGAGTTCTTGCAGGTATGCAATATCCCCGGGATCCATTTCCCCCTCCTGGAATAAATCTGGTGGCAGCGCCTGCCGATCCCGCGCCAATGCCGCGCTCAATTCCAGCAGGCTTTCTTCGTCTGCGCCCAGCTCTCGCAGGTACTGCCGCAGGAAAGCAATGGGGCTGCTGGAGAGCATTTCGTCCAGCTCGCCCCGGGGACTTGTACGAAGCTTGACTTTTTCGATCCAGATCCTGTCCGGACCCCGCTCGACGGCCAGGGACCGCAGGTCGTTATGCAGGCGGGGCTGATCAGAAATAAGTTGAGTGTGAGCCGCACAAGCTCCCGCAATTTCCACGCGCAGGGCCAAAAGAAGCCCTGGATCTTGGTGAAGCTCTCGTGCAATCTGCTGTTCCGCTCTTTCCAGGACTTCATCATACGTTGCGGCCCCTGTGGCATCGACCCGGCAGAGGCTCCAGCGCAGCACGTCCAGCGCGCAGTGCTCCACCCGTGTTATCCGGCCATCCTGGACCTGGACCAGGACACACCCCTTGGCCCCGGTTTCCCGGATATGACGCCCCTGGGTGTTTCCCGGAAAGACGATCCAGGGATCTTTGCCGATGATCTCATGACGGTGCACGTGCCCCAGGGCCCAGTAGTCGTAGCCCTTGTTTTTCAGGTAGCCCGTGTCAGCGGGCGCGTAGTTCTCGTGCCCCTGCCTTCCCGTGGCGCAGGTATGCAGCAGGCCGATATTAAAACAGCCTTTCACCGGGTCGGGATAGCCCCTGGAAAGATCCTCGGTTACGGCCGGGGGGGGAAACCCCTGGCCGTGGATGGCCACCCCCAAGTCCTCCAGGAAAATGGTTTCAGGTTCTGCCGTGGAAAAATCCCTGACATGATCAGGCAGGCGCAGAAGGCGCGTGATCTGGCTGGCCGCATCGTGATTCCCGCGAATCAGGTAGACATTTATCCCGGCATCCCGCAGTCTGGCCACTTGAGAGACAAAGAAGAGCCCCGTATTGTAGTCGCGCCAGTCTCCGTCGTAGAGGTCGCCGGCGAGCAGCACAAAACCCACCTGCTCTTCCAGGGCCAGCTCCACCAGGTTTTGAAAAGCCTTTCGCGTGGCCCCGCGGATATATTCCACCGGTGCCCCTGGATACCGCTCAAGCCCCGCAAGGGGACTGTCCAGGTGGATATCCGCGGCGTGAATAAACTTGAAATCCATCATTCCCCTCCTTAGTAGATGCTGTCTGAGAAAACCGGATACCGGTGAGTTTTCTACATGGTAATTCAATGTTTTTGTCTCAATCCCCTTTGATCCAGGGGAGAATTTTTACGCGGGTAGAACAAGCATTAACCCCGGCCCTTCTACTCGCCAGGAGAAAACCTCTGCCGGCCGGCCTGGCGGAAGTGATGCACGAAATGAAGGGTTACCCTGGGGATAAAGGGGTTTTCAAATTTTATCTCGCTTTTGGATAATACTGGATAACCTGTTTCTTTTATCTGCCGTCTGTGTTATGGTGAAGATGCCGGGGCTGCGGCAAAATGAAGCACAGGTTTGAAGCTCGCCTAACCACAGGAGGGGTTCCAGCTGCACCGGGCATGAGAAATTACAGCGGGAGGTCTTTCTAATGAAAAAGCATTTGCTGGTTTGGACGTTGTGTTTCCTGTTAGTGATGGTCTTTGTTCCTGTAGCGGCTTCCAGCGGCAGCATCAATATTCTCTTTAACGACGTGCCCCTGCAGCTGGATGATCCTCCTTTTCTCGTTGACGGCAGGACCTTTGTGCCCATGCGTGCTTTCTTCCAGGCCCAGGGAGCCCGGGTTTACTGGGAAGAGGAAACAAAAACAGCCGTCGGCGTGCGGGGAGATTTCCGCTTCCGCATTCCGACCATCCCCCTGGGCAGCACACTTCCCGTTGTAAGTAAAAAAGTTGTGCGCGAAAACCAGGAGGAACAAGCCGTCACCTTCGGAGTCGAAACCCGCATGGTGGATGGCCACCTCTATATCCCGCTGCGCTTCGTCAGTGAAGGATTGGGCGACAGGGTCCATTGGGACGGTAACACCAGGACGATTACCATCACCAGCGCCTTTGTCCCCCCTGACCCGGGGGTGCCGGTGGTCGATCCACCCGATGAGGTAGATCCCCGCCAGCTCCAGTTTACCTATTCTTTCGAGGAAAGCGCCCACGGCTGGACCGGGGATTTTACGGACCTGCCGGCGGATTACGATGAAGGAATCTATGAATTGAAATTCGGTCACACTCACAGGCCTGCCGAAGTGGGCGAAGGAAAAGCCTTGATGCTCCAGGGGCATAATCGCAGCGATGATCTCTTCATGTATGTCAAAAAAGGGCTGACCGCCCACGACGGTATCGTGCCCGACACCACCTACAGGGTTCGCTTTGAAGTGGAGTTTGCCACCAACGCCCCTGCCGGTGCCGTGGGTATCGGCGGACCTCCGGGAGAAGCCGTCTGGGTCAAGGTCGGGGCAGCGCCCGTCGA
>PWWY01000066.1 GCA_003561325.1 Syntrophomonadaceae bacterium
CACCCACTCGATCGTGTTGTAGGCGATCAGACACTCGTCCGCCAACAGGATCATGGCCACGTCCAGCCGATGGAACTGCCCGTACGCCGGACTGTCATCGATCGGTTCCACCCGCTCGTTCGGGATCAGGTTGTGCGGACACTCGATCACGATCCCGATGTTGTTGTCCGTGTTCACCAGATCACTCGTGATCAGGTTCGAGGAGATGGTGTTGTGCGTCGAGGGAACGCCCTTGGCATCATCCGCCAACTGGCCGACCTGGATGTCGTTAGTCGTCCACGATCCTGTCTGCACCACGTTGTATATGCCGAGCGCCACAGGACAAGCGTTGAGTTGGTCGACAATGCTCCTCTCGAGGTGGTCAATCTCGTCCGGAGTGATCGCGGCAAACGGCTTCTCCTTCTTCCCCACCAGGTCCGAGTTCACCTCGGGGAACGGCGGAAGCTCGTGGTCCACACGGCACAGCTTGTAGCGCATATGCGCTGCTTCGTCGCGCATCTTCGCCTTGATGGTGTCGATGTTGTCGATGAAGTGGTCCACCGCCGGCCAGTTGTTGATGTGGTTGAGGATCAGCTCCAGCTGGTCCTTGATGTCCGTATAGCCCTGCGTCGCGAAAGACGCATACAGTGCGGTGACCTCTATGTCGATGTGTACCTTATAGCCCTCATTGTCGTCTGAGACGACGTCAAAGGTCTCCGGGCCAAAGCTGATGAGCGCCGGGCCCATGTCGTCGGCCAAGTCCTTGTCGTACCAGCCCTGGTAGTCCTGCGCCTCGAGGACCACCTTGAGCGCGTCCAGATCCACCTCGAAGGACAGCGGGTCACCGACGGTGAAGTAGAATGTCCGTCCGTCCATGGTGGCGCTGCCGAACGTGTAGTCGGTAGGCAACTGAAGCGAGGCCCCGTTGTTGAACTCGGTGACCGGGATCTCATCCTCCCACTGGAACGTAGCTTCCTTGTTGATGGGCATTCCGGTCGGAAGGAGGATGCCTCGGTTGCTGAGCAGATTCCGCAGCCGGGTGGCCAGTCCCTTTGCCTCGTCCAGCTTCAGGGAGAGATCCTCGAAGTCCCCTTCGGTGATGAGCCCAAGTCCATACCAGCCTTCTACGATTGCGAGCAGGGCGTCGATCTCGGCTTCGATGGTCTCCAGCTCCGCCTCGAGTTTGGGGAGCCAGTTTTCCAGGAGATCGTTCACGACGGCTTCTGCATCTGGGACACCACCTGACGTCGTCAGATGTTGCCGGACCTGCCAAAGCCTAACGTTGAGGTCGACAAGCCTGGGCTCAATGGCGTCAAGAGCAACATAAATGCCGGACTTCCGATCCACGAACTCCGACAGATTGGCAAGATCATTGTACGCGTCGAAGATCTCCGTCGTGAAGATCGCCTTGTCGCCGGAGGTGATCACGATCTGGGCGTCGTCTGAGTCGTCGTTGGCCGTCCCGTTGTTGTACACCACGTTACCCTCGACGAGGTTCTCCACAGAACCCATCAGCTGCACGCCGCCCCAGGTGTTCCCTTCGATCCAGCTGTCGAGAAGCTTGTTGTCGTCGGCGAACACGAACCGTGCGCCCCAGCCCTCGTTCCCATTGATCTCGAGCCCGCTGAGCGTGTTCGCGTTCGAATCGTTGAGGACCACGCCGCCGTTGGCGTTGTCGTTGAACGCGCCGCCGGTGACGGTGTTGCCCTCCGACTCGAAGATGAACAGACCGAGGCCGCTGTTCAGAACGTCGTTATCTTCAAGAGTGTTGTTGTTCGACGCCTCGAGGAAGATCCCAACGCCGGCCGCGCCGTCGATCGCGTTGTCCTCGATCGTGCAGTACTGCGCATCCAACAGCCGGATCCCCTCGTCGGTCGCGCTGATCTCGTTGCCGATCACGGATACAAGATCCGCTTCCTTCACCAGCACGCCTATGTCGCCGCCGGTGATGCTAAACCCGCGGATCGTCACCCCACTCACGCGCACCGGTTCGTAGCTCCGCGATCCTTCCTTGTACTCACGGTACGCACCCACCACGAATACCGCGCGCGAGTCAACGCCATCTACCTCTACGAACCCGTCAGCCTCAACGGTGACGAAGTCCTTCTGCACCAAGATCGGGAAGATCTCTCCCGCTCCCGTGTACGCTGAGGTCACGGTAATCGTGTCCCCGGAACTCGCCGCCTCCAACGCCGCAGTGATCGTGGGATAGGCCGGCGATGGCACCGTCAGCGTCGCCGCGCTGGCCACGGCACCCGCAATGGCCAGCACCATGAACAATGTCGCAATGTATCGCTTCATCCTACCTCCCCTGCCTCATAGCCTTTGGCATCTTCTGAGAGCCCAAGGAGCGAGCCAGACCCCCCACCTGTTCCGCTCCAAGCCAACGCCTCCGCTTCGCGTCCGCGCAACCACCCCCTTCCCATCCACCGTACTCCATCGCGCATCTCGCTTTCTCCCCACGATAGCGCTTCCGAGCACCGAATGAGACCGATGATGCATTGCGCCAGTATACCAAAGGCATGTCGGAGAAGTATGTAACGCCCATCACATCCATAAAACTGCGCAGCTGAGCTTGCCCACAACTCTATCTCTCTTTCCCGCCTTCACGCACCCCTCGGCGGCAGCTCTTAGGGTCATCCCGGTGGGGGTGGCGTCGGCGGGTGGGCGAGGACCGCAGCCTCCATGGTGTCCTCACGGCCGCGCCCGTCGCGTACGACCAGCGTCACCGGATGGCGCCCGCCTTCAGTGAACGTGTGCGTCGCCGTGACGCCACTTGCCGTCTCCCCATCGCCAAAATCCCAGGTGTGTTCGACGATACGGCCCGTGGAGGCCGAGGCGTCGAAGGTCACCGTCAGCGGGACCTCCCCGACCTCAGGCTCGTAGCTAAACGCCGCCTCCGGCGCCCGTTCCAGAAGTTGGCAGCCGCCAATTGCGACCATCAGCACCGTCAGGATCCCCAAGGCTGCAAACACAGACAATCTCTTCATCCTGGAATCGCCCCCCTAGGTCATCTCTCGCCCCACTCTAGTCCCGAAGTGCCGGCCCAAACAAGTATGGGCATTACATTCGCGCTTCCGCCCCTGTCTTCTGCCAACCGGACAGCCGTCCCCCAGCCCACGATCCCGAAGCGCCCATCCTCGCAGACGAGCTGCGCCGCTACAGGGGCAGGAATGGTTGGTTGTCGTAGCGGCGGAGCTTGTCTCCGACGTCTGGTCGGATCTGGTCTCCGACGTAGGCCATGGCTGATTCATCCGTGTCAGCGCGGAGCGCTGCCGTGATAGCCCGAAGGGCTCCGTGGCTGAAACTGGATCTGCCACGGGCTCGCCGAACGTCGCAGACGAGCTGTGACCAACGTCGCATGCAAGATGCGACGCTACAGAGGGGGAATGGTTGGTTGTCGTAGCGGCGGAGCTTGTCTCCGACGTCTGGTCGGATCTGGTCCCCGACGTAGGCCACGGCTGATTCATCCGTGTCAGCGCGGAGCGCTGCCGTGATAGCCCGAAGGGCTCCGTGGCTAAGACTGTATTTACCA
>PWWY01000121.1 GCA_003561325.1 Syntrophomonadaceae bacterium
CTCCTACGGGCGGCCTGGGAATTGGTGTGGATAGACTGATTATGCTGCTGACCGATTCTCCTTCCATCCGGGATGTTATTTTATTTCCAACGATGCGACCCCGGGAACAAGATTAAATGTGCCGGCGTCGAAGCCCTGACCCTGACCCCTTATGCAGCCCCTGTTGTGCGGAAGAAGGTGAACAAGGATGTATCCGCTCACGCACATTTACTTTGCCCGCAAAGTAATGGGATTCCTCGATGATGCCCTTTTGCTTGGTAGTATTTTCCCTGATATGGTCACCCTCTGCGACATCCCCTGGGAAGAAAGCCATCGCCTGGGTTTAATCCTCTGGCCGCACTTTAAAAAAGCTGCCCCTCCGCTGGTCCATTTTACGCAAGGAATTATCACCCACGGGATCGAACCCCGGGGGCTGGACTATTACAGTGATGAACAATATGGTTCCTATGAAAAGGGCTACTGCTTTGAAAAAGCCAAACCGCTGATTGAGCAGGTTGTTGAAGCGCTGCGTATTCCCCCGGAGAACGGGTGGTGGAAGGCCCATAACTTTATTGAAATGGGCATTGAATTACATATTTATGAACGTTTCCCTGAGCTGCAGGGAAAGTTGTTCCAGGCATTCCAACAGCAGTCTCTGATTGATTTGCTGGTGTCCAGTTTGTCGCCTATACTGGTGGAGCGGAATCGACCGCTCAACCACTGTTTTTCTGTCTTTAAACAGTATATCGAGAAAGAGGAAATGGATGCCACCTTGCTCGCGATTCGCTACGAAAGGCAGATTAACCATCGACACAATATTGAGTCCATTGATATTGCTCATTGTCGGGATTTGATTGTCAAGGGACAAAGGCTGATCGAGACGGAGCTGGAAGATTTTTTTGAGGATGTCAAGATTAAAATCAAACCCATACTGGAACAGATGCAGTAGCGGCAGTGTTGTGGACTTGGATGAACCGCTGTGCAAACGAGGAAGCCCTCCTTTTCGAGGGCTTCCTGGATGGAAACATCAATTTCGTTTTTTTATGTTCGTTTTTTATGCCCTGTCACAGCAGCTTGCAATTACTCCACTTTTTGAAACTCGAACTTTTCTGCTCCACAGATGGGGCATACCCAATCGTCTGGCAAATCCTCGAATGTTGTGCCTGCAGAAACATTATTGTCGGGATCGCCTTTTTCCGGATCATAAGTATAGTCGCAAAGCTCGCAAACATATTTAGTCATGAGAACACCCTTTCCTGATAGATTTTCCTGCTGGGAAGAAATAAGAACAGGCCCCAACAGACCTTTCTCAACCAACCCCTGCTTTCCCTGCCATGCTTCTCGCTAGATATGCGGATAGTTACTCTGTCGGGCAACTTCTTTCCCGCTTTTCGCTAACCCGTGCCAAGCAAGGCGTCTCAGTTTGTTATTCTCAGGGCTGCTGGTCGAGTCGGGCTGGATGTTCCCGCTCGCAATGCCCCTAAGGGCTCATTCCCTGATTAACATCTGAGGAGGGGAAAGCCGCTTGGGTTCGGCCTTAGGACCTCTCGGGACCTGTCGTACTATTAGTATAGTATTTTCCTGATTTTTTGTCAAGAGATTCGGTGAAATATTTAAATAATAACAATAATATGAGGTGCGGGACTTTGAATGTTGCAGAAAACATGGTATGATGAAGGTATTCGAAGCATATCAGGAAAGCATGCCTGCTTTTATGGTAATTTACAACCAGAGGAACAGCAGGCAGCCTTAACTAACGCGGAATGCGCGGAATGCCGAACAAGTTAAACACGTTAAATTTGTTTCTTCCAGGGGGACATAAATGGCTATCATTACCATATCACGCCAGTTTGGTAGCGGGGGAGAATTCATCGCCCAGGAAACCGCGAGAAAACTTGGCTACCTGCTGGTTAACAAGGCAACCATTAGCGAACGCTTGCAGGAGTTTGGGGTTACGGAGCCAGAATTAACAATTTTTGACGAAAAAAAAATCGGATACCTGGAAGAAGTTGCAGCAAATGATGAACATGAGAAGCAGGAGCATTATCATTACCTGGAAAATCTGCAGAATTTTTTTTATGACCTGGCGATCAGGGAAAATCTCGTGATTCTTGGAAGGGGCGGTCAGGTTATCTTCAAGGATTTTCCGCCGGCTATTCATGTGATTGTGATCGCGCCATTAAAAAATAGAATTGAGCGGGTCAGCCAACAGTATAACCTGGATGAGGCCGCAGCCGCTCGCTTGATCGCCGAGCAGGACGAAGATCGCCGCGAATATCTTCGTTTTTTCTTTGGACATGACTGGCTTGATTTTGATCTTTATCATTTATCCATCAACACGGGCTTATTGGGACTGGAAGAGGGAGTCTCCCTGGTGATAAAGGCGGCGCAGTTTAAGGAAAGCCTGGTGATCACCGATCGCCCGGAAAAAGAGGTTATAACCAACGGACAGGGCCCGATTGAACCGCTGCAAGATGCGACGGGCTTGGCGCCTACTTTTGCTCACCCCAGCGAGGAAGAATTTGCCCGCATGCTGGACTTTTATCGGATCGAATGGCTCTATGAGCCCAAGACATTTCCCCTGGAATGGGACAGCGAAGGAAATATTTCTGAAGCCTTTTCTCCCGATTTTTATCTCCCGGAGCAAGATATATACGTAGAGCTCACCACCCAAAAACAAAAGCTGGTTTGGAAAAAGAACAAAAAAATACGCCGCTTGAAAGAACTTTATCCCCACGTAAACATTAAAATTATTTACGGACGTGATTACAGGGGCTTGCTCGATAAATACGGTATTGATGAATAAGGAAATGACCCTCAAAGGGCAGGAGTGCAAGCAGGCAAATACTTCTTTGGCCGGATTTCTTGGCTTGGGCGAAAAAAGTATCTTATGAAGAAGATGGGGAGGAAGCCGTGGAATACTCGCAAGACAATTCACTGGAAATACTGCTTTCCGAGGAAGAGATTATTGCCCGGGTAAGTCGGTTGGGCGAAGAGATCTCTCGCGACTATGCCAACGTTGATGATTTGGTGCTGGTCTCTGTCTTGCGGGGCAGTGTTTACTTCGTGGTAGATTTGAGCCGCTGCTTGACAGTGCCCTTCACCCTGGATTTTATTGGGATAAATAAGTATGGAAACACCAAGGATTCCATGGGCATTGTCCGGATCACCAAAGACCTGGATGTAAATATTTCCGGGAAGAATGTGCTGCTCCTTGAAGATATCGTGGATACCGGGCTAACGTTAAATTACCTTCTAAAAAATTTACGCACGAGAAACCCTCTGAGCATTCGTGTTTGTATTTTTTTAGATATGCCCGGTAGACGCATTGTCGATGTTCCTGTTGATTATCGTGGCGTGGAAATGCAGGATGTTTTCGTGGTGGGCTACGGTTTGGATTACCAGGAGCGCTATCGAAACTTGAAATATATTGCAGCATTAAAAAAAGACTGAGCGGAAGTCAGTCTTCCAGGCCTGCACTTGCTCCAGCAAACAAAAACAACAAAAACAGGCCCCAACAGAC
>PWWY01000072.1 GCA_003561325.1 Syntrophomonadaceae bacterium
ACGACTTCCACGTCAGAGACTTCACCCAGCAGGAAAGCAAAAACCGCCGCGTTGTCCGGGTCGTCAACACCCATAAACCGATCCAGGTTGTACTTCGCGGCTTCGGCATTAAAAGGTGTGCCATCGTGGAACTGCACGCCTTCACGCAGCTTGAGAATCCATGACATGCCATCTTCTGAAGGCTCCCATGACTCAGCGAGTGCGGGCTGCAGCGCACCGTCCACGTCCAGGTAGATCAAATTCTCCACCATGTGCTCGGCGATGGTGGCCGCCGGTGCGGACATCATTTTTAAGGGATCCAGGTTCTCCGGTTCCGCGCCGATAGCGATGACCAGGTCCTGGTCATCAGGTAATTCATCTACCGGTTCAGCCGGCTCAGGCGGTGCATCTGGCTCAGGTGCATCTGGAGCACACCCGAAAGTGGAAAGGCTTACCATCATGGCCAGAGCAAGCAATAGAATTAACATTTTTCTCATGAAGATTGACCCCCTTGTCTTATAGTTCAAATTTCCCCTTGTTCCTGCTGTTTTCTTGCCCCACGAATCACCTCCCTTGAACCGAACGTACTGAGTATTTTTATTATTCGACAGCAGATGAAAATTACCTTCACCGGATAAAAATTTGTTCTTTATTTCCCTGAAAAAAAACACGGTGGCAGGCTTTGATGAACCTCTGCCCCGTGTTTTCTATTTATGGCCCTAACGGCCATCATTCGAAGCGCTTCTCTTTTATTTTAAAATGGCTGCCAGGTCTTCTTCGGGTGAAGCAATGGGCTGGATATTGAAGTTTTTCACCAGGACATCCAGCACGTTGGGCGAGATGAAGGCAGGCAAGCTGGGGCCCAGGCGGATATCTTTGATCCCCAGGTGCAGCAGGGTCAACAAGATGGCCACCGCTTTTTGCTCGTACCAGGAAAGCACCATGGACAGCGGCAGGTCATTGACCTCACACTCAAAAGCGTTAGCCAGGGCAGCGGCGATCTGGATGGCCGAATAGGCATCGTTGCACTGCCCCACATCCAGGAGCCGGGGAATGCCCCCGATATCGCCAAGTTTCTTATCGAAGAAACGGAACTTGCCGCAAGCCAGGGTGAGCACCACGGTATTTTCTGGCACTTTTTCCACGAACTCGGTGTAATAGTTGCGGCCCGGCTTGGCGCCGTCGCAGCCGGCCACCAGGAAGAAATGCTTGATGTCGCCATTTTTCACGGCGGCGATGACCTTGTCGGCCACGCCCATGACGGCATTGCGTCCAAAACCTACCCTGACACTGCCCTTATCCTCATCTTCCGGGAATCCGGGCAGGGCCAGGGCCCGTTCGATCACAGGCGCAAATTGGCCGTTTTCAACGTGGGTCGCCCCCGGCCACCCCACGAGTCCCGTGGTAAAAATGTTTTCCAGGTAGCTGTCCTTTGGTTGCTGGATGCAATTGGTCGTCATCAAGATCGTCCCGGGAAAAGCGGCGAATTCTTTTTTCTGGTTTTGCCAGGCCGTTCCGTAGTGACCGTAGAAATGGTCGTATTTCTTCAGTTCCGGATAACCGTGAGCCGGGAGCATTTCCCCGTGTGAATAGACACAAATGTCCTTACCCCGGGTCTGTTCCAAGAGGTTTTTCAGGTCTATCAAGTCGTGACGGAAACCAGGATACATTTTCCTTTTTTATGGCCCAGGGGCACCTCGGTGGGTACGGGATGGCCAAAGGTTTCCGTATGCCCGGCATCCAGGAGTTCCATGGTTAGCAAGTTCGTTTCGCCACAGCGCAACACCAGTTTTAACCCGTCTTCCAGGCCCAGGCTTTTGTCGGTCAACGCGGCAAGGCCTTCGTGGATAAAGGCAAATACCCGGTCGTCCTCCTTGCCCAGCAGGTAAGCGTGATCGGCATAGGCCGAAATCCCCTTGATCCCAAACAGGAGAGCCTGCTGCAAAGATTGAATATCCGCGTCCGCACTGGAATCCGAAGCCATACCGACCTCTTGACCCTGCCGAATCAGACCTTCCAAATCCCTTGCGGGTTGAAAGCTCGCGGAAGGATCAGAAAATTCTACGTTCCCGCCAGCGGCAGCAACTTTCTCCTTGAAACGGGCCGTTAAATCGGCGCACTGTTTAATCAATTTCTCAAAATCTGCCGCATCGAAGTTCACGTTGGTCAGCGTGGAAAACAGGCCCTTGACGGTAAAAACATTGACGTCCGGGTCTACCAACCCTTTTTTCCTTCCTTCATGGGCATAGAGAGACAATCCCTTGATAGCGTGGATTAAAAGATCCTGGAGCGCGGCAACTTCCGGTGGCTTGCCACACACACCTCTTACCGTACACCCTTGCCCTTTCGCCGTCTGTTCACACTGGTTACAAAACATGCCTATCCTCTCCTTTTACATATTGATGATTTGACTCGCCCTGATTAAACCTATCCCCACTGATAAATCCCCGCGCTCCTGCAGTTCTTTTCCGGAAGATGACACCTCCTTCGAGGCAATAGGTTTATTTGGACCTCTTTTATCTATTTTGGAGTAAAGTAACAGGCCCTGGCTTTTTCCGGGGCAGCCAACGCCTGTCGAGGATTCCACAAAAATTTCTATTGCTCGTTGAGGATTTCTTGCAGCGACTCCCTGCGTAATTCTACCTTCATGGCATTTTGTGCCCGCCACAAAATGCGCCTGATGGGACAAAAGGATTCTTTCTCACAGTGCTGGCCTTCCGCCAAGCAGGGATTAATAGCTAAAGGACCTTCCACGGCCTCTATGATATCGGCCACGGTGATCTGGTCGGCCGGTAAATATAAACGAACGCCTCCCTGGGCTCCCCGCTGGGTGGCCAGCAGCCCTCCCCGCGCCAGCAGCTGGATGGTCTTTTTCAAAAATACTTCAGGGACTTCCTGCCGTTGAGATATTTCCTGGGTGCGCAGCGTCTGCCCAAAAGGAAGACGCGCCAGTTCCAGCATGGTCTTGATGGCATATTCTGCTTGGCGGGTAATCTGCATGGATCATACCAGCTTTCCATTTCTAGTTAGAACGGTGAGGCATAATTTAGACTAATTATATCTTATATGACTTCATTATGCAACCCCTCTCAGGCAAATCATGCAGAAAAATCCCTCCCGGTAAAATTGTATTTCTTTCACCTTTGGTTTATAGTATACGTAGCCGTCAGGGAAGGAGTTCTTGTTTGTTGCAACCCATCGTCAGCGCGAAAAATTTGAGTAAGACGTATGGAGACGTCCAGGCCGTCAGAAATATTGACTTCACCATTTTTTCCGGGCAGTGCTTTGGCATTTTAGGGCCCAACGGGGCCGGTAAAACGACCACCGTGGCCATGCTCTATTGCTTTTTGCCCCTGAGTGCAGGAAAGCTGGAAGTGCTGGGCCTGGACGTGACGCGTGATCAGCGTGAAATCAAAAAACGTTTGGGCATCGTCCCCCAGGAAAATAACCTGGACCAGGAATTAACGGTCATTGAAAACCTGATCATCTACGCCGGCTACTTTGA
>PWWY01000071.1 GCA_003561325.1 Syntrophomonadaceae bacterium
AGCTGAGAAAGCGCTCCCCCAATCTGCAGGGAAAATCCCTCCGTTTTTAAATTATTGGCTTTTTATTTCAAAATTCCTGCAGCAAAAGAAGAAAATCTGAAAAATTGATTATAATTTTTACAGATATTCTAAGATTTATAGTTATTTTGTTCATTTTGTTTTCCCTCTACAAGTTGGCCTACCCGTCCAGCTCTTTTTTTAACGCAGCGGCAGCCATTTGCGGGTTGGCCTGTCCCCGGGTCGCTTTCATGATCTGCCCCACCAGGAAAGCGATGGCTTTCTTGTTTCCGGCCAGGTAATCTTGCACGGCCTCCGGGTTGGTTTCGATCGCCTGTACGGCAAGTTCCCTGACTTGATTTTCATCACGAATTTGCACCAGGCCTTTCTCCTGGACAATGCGGCGGGGATGTTGCCCGGTATGAAACGTTTCCACCATCACTTCCTTTGCCGTTCTCCCACTAATCACGCCTTCATCGACCAACTGGACCAGGGCGGCCAGGTTCTCGGGAGCCGGCTTCAGCAGGTCCATCTCCCGGGCAGTACTTTTCTGGAGGCTCAACACATCTCCCAGGATCCAGTTCGCCACATGGGCAGGATGATGGTGGAATTGGAGCGTGTCTTCAAAGTAATCGGCCAGCTTCTTCGAGCTGGTAAGGACTTCAGCCTGGTAGGAGGTAATCCCGTATATTTCGATCAAACGCCGGTTGCGCTGCACAGGCAGCTCCGGGATTGCTGCAGCAGCCTGGCGGAGCATAAGCTCGTCGATGACCAGGGGAGGCAAGTCAGGCTCAGGAAAATAGCGGTAATCCTGCTCTTCTTCCTTGCTTCTCATTTCCAGGGTGATCGCCTGTTCTTCGGCCCAGCGCCGGGTTTCCTGGAAAACCGTGCCGCCCGCTTGCAGGATGGATTCCTGGCGCTGTACTTCATATTCGAGCCCTTTCTGGACGGACTTAAAAGAGTTCATGTTCTTAATCTCCACCTTGCGACCCAGTTCCTTTGTACCCCGCACCCTCAGGGAAACATTGGCATCGCAGCGCAAACTGCCTTCTTCCATCCTGCAGTCGGACACTTCGGTGTAAAGCAGAATTTTTTTGAGCGCTTCCAGGAAGAGGCGGGCCTCTTCCGGGGAGCGCAAGTCCGGGGCTGTCACAATTTCAACCAGGGGTACCCCGCTGCGGTTGTAGTCCACGTAGGACGTATTTTTACCCTCATCGTGCAGCAGTTTCCCGGCATCTTCTTCCATGTGCAGACGATCAATGCCCACGCTGCGTACTTGTTTTCCATCCTTGAACACGTCCACCCGGCCGTTTCGGGCCAGCGGTAAATCATATTGAGAAATCTGGTACGCCTTGGGCAGATCGGGGTAAAAATAGGTTTTGCGGTCGAACTTGCTATAAGATGCAACCAGGCAGTTTAAGGCCAGGGCGGCCTTCACAGCCAGATGGAGCACGTTTTCGTTGAATACCGGAAGGGAACCCGGGAGTCCCAGGCAAACAGGGCAGACATCCGTATTGGGAGACTGGCCAAAACGGTTGGGGCAAGCACAAAAAATTTTGCTTCGCGTCTGCAGCTCTACATGAACTTCGAGCCCGATCACCACTTCATAAGCGCTGGACATAACAAGAACCTCCCTTCTGGCTGGATCCATTAGAATTGAGGCTTTTTCTCCTTGATCTCCAGGACGGATTCCAGGGCATGAGAAAACTGCAGCAAACGCCCTTCATCAAAGGGGCGCCCAATGACCTGGAGCCCCACGGGTTTTTGATCTGAAAAACCGCAGGGAAGGGAAATGGCCGGCACCCCGGCCAGGTTAGCCGGGGTTGTATAAACGTCGTTCAGGTACATGGTCAGGGGATCATCGATTTTTTCATCGATTTTAAAAGCAACGTTCGGTGAAGTGGGTGTGATGATAAAATCGTATTGTTGAAATGCGTTTTCGAAATCTCTGCGGATTAAGGTTCGCACCTTGAGGGCTTTTAAATAATAGGCGTCATAATAACCCGAACTCAGGGCGTAGGTTCCGAGCATCACCCGCCTTTTCACTTCCTGGCCAAACCCCTGGCTGCGGGTTTCGTGGTAGAGATCCAGCAAGTTATCGCTGTTTGGGGCGCGAAAACCATACTGGACACCGTCATAACGGGCCAAATTTGAGGAAGCCTCGGCCGTTGCCACGATATAATATGCCGACAGGGCATACGGGCTGTGGGGCATGGAAACATCATCGACCTCGATTCCCAGGGGACCGGCACACCGTGCGATAGCATCGAGTACGACATCTTTGACCCCGGGAGCAATCCCCTGCTCAAAAAATTCCCGGGGGACCCCCACCTTGTAGCCTTTGACTTCCCGGCCAATAAACTTGCTATAAGATTCCCTCTCCCGGACTGCAGAGGTAGAATCCCTGGGATCGTGCCCCGCGATCGCCTCCAGGACCCGGGCACAATCTTCCACGCTTCTCGTCAGAGGACCGATCTGATCCAGGGAGGAAGCAAAAGCAACCAGGCCGTAGCGGGAAACCAGGCCATAGGTTGGTTTGAGCCCAACAACCCCGCACAAAGCCGCCGGCTGACGAATCGAACCGCCGGTATCAGAACCCAGGGCATATGCGACCTCTCGGGCGGCTACCAGGGCGGCTGACCCGCCGCTGGAACCTCCGGGAACACAGCTTTGATCCCAGGGGTTCCGGGTAACTTGAAAAGCAGAGTTTTCCGTGGAGGATCCCATGGCAAATTCGTCCATGTTCGCTTTTCCCATCAGGATGCCTCCGGCTTCATCCAGCATTTCCGTGACATGGGCGTCATAGGGCGGGATGTAATCTTTTAACATGCGCGATGCGCACGTGGTGGCCAGGGCACGGGTACACATGTTGTCTTTCAACGCAAAGGGGATGCCGGCCAGGGGATGAACAGGCTGTCCGCTAACCAGGAGCCTGTCCACCTGCTCTGCCTGCGCAACAACTTTGTGCTCGGGGGATAACGAAGTAAACCCCCTGATGGTGGGCTCTACCTCTGCAATTCGCTTTACATAAGAACGAACCAGCTCCCGGGCGCTGATCTCCTTTTTCCGCAAAGCCAGCAGGGATTGGGCAATGGTCATCTCAAAAGGTTCCATTATCGCCGACCTCCAAAGGTTTACTCCATCACCGGGGGAACTTTAAAGAGTCCATCTTCCCGATCGGGAGCTTCTTGCATGATCTCACGAAGAAGAGCTTTTTCACTGCTAATTTCCCTGTCCTTGCGGAAGATATTCTGCAGGGGCTGCACGTACGTGGTGGGCTCAACACCCTCCAAATCCAGCTGGTTCAGGCGGTCAATATGCTCCAAGATCACGTTAAACTGCCCGGTGTAGATCTCTTTCTCCTGGCCAGAAAGGTTCAGCCTGGCCAATGCTGCAACGTGCTCTACATCCTTAACCTTGATTTTCATGTTTTCACCCCCGGTTCCATTGCAGGAATGGATTCATTTATGTCGAATACAGTTCTCAG
>PWWY01000153.1 GCA_003561325.1 Syntrophomonadaceae bacterium
CTCAAAATCACGCGGGCTATGCCCGTGGGGGTTCGACTCCCCCCTTCGGCACCAAGAATATTTCTTTTAATCAAACTCGCTGTGTGCGAGTTTTCTTTTTTGACATTCGCTACCAGGGCCTGCATGGTAAGTTGTAAAGTGAACCTTGGCCCTGCCATGCTCCAGGTGGAAGAAGATTAGCTATTTTCAAGCTCTTTTTTCGTAATAGGGAGGAGGAAGCAAGAACTTCATGATCTTGCAATTCTTGTGATGAGCAGCCAGTTCATTTTCTGACAGGTAAAACCTTTCGCTTTCCAGCAGGACGATAATGTTTCTTGTCTTTAAGATCTTCATTGCCAGCGGGGTGAAGTCCAGTTCATTCGGATTGCTCTCGGTAATGATGCCCAGTTCTTCAATGGTTTTGGCTTGCCTGGCAGTGATTGCATTTTTCAAGCGAAATATTTTTACCAGCTGGCGGAGGCTTCGCCGGAAAAAGAAGGCCACCAGTATAAAGAATATTGCGAAAATTGAAGTGATTACGAATAATTCCTCCAGGACATGTGTAACATCCACGATCATCCCACCCAAACTCATGATCATAAGGTGTTTTCTCCGTGATCTGCTCTTTTTGTTGTATAATCCTTACAGGAGCTAGTCACCGGGGGCGTCTTTAATTTCTTCTTTGGCGATACAGTCCATGCACTTCACCACGTACCCTTTTTCCTGGGGGACGAGCATGCCGGCCTTTTGGTTTTGCAGCCTTTCACAGGATGCCAGGCTTTCCATGATAACCACTTTCTGGTTGCAGCAGGAGCAAACGATCATGCCTGTGACCTCCTTTCATCGGTTTGACCGATGCGTTTTTTTGACGGGCAGCAGTTTCTTTTGTCATGGAGAGAGGTTATTGAGTGAAGCTAATCTAGTAATTCTCTATTATGTGGCAAAATCCTCTAGCAATTCTGATAAATGGGTAGCTGAAAAATAAAGGAACTGGCAGAGCTTTGTCGAAAAGATGCCAGGAAGCTTAAATATACCTGGCGATCAAGCTCGCCCGGGAAACATGTTTTTCTTTTCATGTTCTTACCCGCTTAACGGTGCGACTGTTTCCTGAAACACCGAAAAGATTCTCCAGCAAGCTTTTTGTCTAAGTGGTTTTGTACATCAACGTACAGGGTGATGCCGATGGGATGGCTTGCCGGCTTACTGCTTGTCCTGGTGTTTTTTGGGGTCCTGGGAAAACTAACGGGCAAGAAAGAATTCCTGGAAATCCGGGAGCGCATTGGTTTGAACTGGGGAACCATTTTGTTCATGGCGCTCATACTCCTGGTTATATTTTACATTACCCTTTCCTGATCGCCCAGGCAAGCAGCCAGAATATGTTAATCTATGGAAGTATCTATTCTTGCCATCATTCCCGATATTCTTTATAATAGTTATAGAAAAGATAACTTCACTGCTTGATGAGCATGAATCCGAGACATTGATACTTATTCCATGAGGCACCGAAATGCACCCCGATATCGGGCTTTTTTATTCAGCGGGCCGGTCCGGTCCAGGATAAAGCGGGGCCAGGTTGATGGCCTCCAGTGGCCATATGATGGATGGTGACCCTGATGGGGCACAGGAGTCCTGGAGTTGGGGGTGAAGCATACAGATGCAGCGGGTCGAAGAGTTCCTCAATCGTGCAGTCCAGCGGGATCATATCCTCTATACCCTGGGCTTGTTCTGCCTGATAAAAATTATCGTGTTTTCCTTGTCCGTGAATACACCGCACATGGGTTGGGAGTGGGAGATCAGCACGATCCCCCCATTGATTTTTGCCAGCGCAGGCTTCCTGGCTATTTTATTCGCCCCGGCTTTCTTATTCCAACAACGAAACAGCCAGCTTTACTATGGCCTTGTGGTCAACGCGGCCATTTCCATCGGCATCATGGCTAACCGGGTCTATAACATGTTCTATCAAAGCTATATCTCACCTGAGACAATTATGCTCTCTCACGAGGCTCTTTCCATGAAACAGGCCCTGCTTTCCACCATGCGTTTCTGGGAGTTATTGTGGCTGGTCGATTTGGCCTTAATTGTATTCCTCCTGCGCCGCTCTTCTGCAGGGGAGCGTAAACCCCTATTTCACTTATTCCAGCGCGGGAAGAAATTTTCCCTGGTGGCGTTAACAGGTTTTTTCGTGTTCTCCCTGTCGCTGAACTACACGCAGCATCATGGACAGCAAAACTTAAACATGAGAGAGAGTGGCATCATGCTGTTCTATTTGCGGGAAGCAGCCTTATATTTTACCCGGGAAGAAGAAAACATTGTTTTCGGAGAGGACATCCAGGCCATTAAACAATGGTTTGCCCGGCACCATGAAGAAAAAGAAATAAAGGGAGAAGCGGCTCAGTATTACGGCAAAGCAGAAGGGAAAAACCTGATTATTCTGCAGGTGGAGGCACTGCAGCAAGAAGTCATCGGTAAAACCATTAACGATCAAGAGATTACGCCGAACTTAAACCGCATGAAAGCAGAGAGTGTCTACTTCGAAAACTGCTTCGACCAGGTGGATATGGCCACTGCAGATGCCGAAGTGTTGGTTAATTTATCTCAGTATCCTTTAAGCGATGTCAGTGTGTACATGCGGCACCCGGACAATTACTTTAACTCCCTGGCCCGGACACTGCTTCATCATGGCTACCGGGATGCTGCCGTTTTTCACGGCTTTCGCAGGGAATTTTATAATCGCCAGGAAGCCTATCCCAACCTGGGGTTCAACCGCTACTTCAGCCGCAGGCATTTCGAGATAGACGAAGTTTACAACGGGCTGCTGGGAGATAAAACATTTTTAACGCAGACGGCTTTACTGCTGGAAGAGTTGAACGAGCCCTTTTACTCTTTCATTATAACCTTGACCAGCCACCATCCGTTTAATTACCTGGAAGGATACGAGGGGATAGATGTCGACGGCTATGAAGGCACGATTGTGGGCGATTATATCCGGTCCATCCACTATACCGATGCCGCGATCGGGATCTTTTATGACCTGCTGGAAGAACAAGGACTGCTCGATCGTTCACTGCTGGTGATCTATGGCGATCATGTGGCCTTTCATTATAATGAAATTGACTGGGAGGCGCTAAATTGTTTCTTTGGAGCCGATATGCGCGATCCCCTGGAACAATTAAAACGACACCAGGTTCCGGTCTTCATGCGCTTTCCTGGTGGGAACGTATCGAAGTTAGTCAGCGAGAATGCCGGGATGATCGATATTTTTCCCACGATTGCCAATGTCATGGCGGTTGATAATCCCTATTTAATGGGACGCGATCTCTTGCATACCGAGGCAGCCATGGTCATCTTGAAACGCGGATCTTTCATCAAGGGAAATTACCTGTATCATGCCCCCACGAAAACCATGTATGATTTAGAAACAGGAGCCCTGCGAGTGGTTGCAGATGACCATCACCTGGTAAGAAAAGCAGAGGAAACCCTGCGCATCTCGCGAA
>PWWY01000089.1 GCA_003561325.1 Syntrophomonadaceae bacterium
ATACGGTGCGGGTTTCGTTAACCGGAGACCCGGTCCAGGAGGTTTCCCTGGCCAAAGAGATTCTCCAGGCGGCGGGCGTCCGTCACTTTGGCCCGGATATCATTTCCTGCCCCACCTGCGGACGCTGCAGTGTGGACCTGGAAGCCCTCCTGGGAGAAGTGGAGCGCATCGCGGAAAACCTGGTTGAGCCCCTCACCATCGCCGTGATGGGCTGCCCGGTAAACGGACCCGGGGAGGCCCGGGAAGCGGACATCGGCATTTCGGTGGCGAGCGATCAAGGAGGCGTGGTATTTAAAAAGGGTAAAGTGGTGAAACATGCCCCCACGGCAGAGATTATCGAAGTGTTTACCAGGGAATTATCCAGCTTGCTCGCGCCCGGAACGGTTTTGCCGGAGCGTAAAAAATAGAAGCGGAGGAGCAGAATGGACGTTATTGCTGTCATCCCGGCTTACAACGAAGAAAAGACCATTGGAGATGTGCTGTCCGTTTTACAGGAAGTTTCCCTGATCGATCGTATTATCGTGGTCAGCGACGGCTCCACGGACAACACGGTGGAAGTGGCCGGCAGTTATGATGTGGACGTGGTCGAGCTGAAGGAAAACCGGGGCAAAGGGGGGGCCTTGCAGGCCGGACTGCAGAACACCCGGGCGGAGGTCGTCTTGTTCCTGGATGCGGATTTAATCGGTCTCACGACGGAGCACGTGGAAAACCTGCTGTTACCGGTGCTGCAGGACCGGGCGGAAATGACCATCGGGATCTTCGAAAAAGGCCGCAGGGCCACGGATTTTGCGCAGAAGATGGCGCCGAAATTATCCGGACAAAGGGCGATCAAGTATTCCCTCATCGAGCAGATATCCGGCCTGGACGTGTCCCGCTTTGGCGTGGAAGTGGCCCTCAATCGCTTCATGGAGTCAGCGCAGATCCGGGTGGAGGAAGTTTTGCTCCCGGATATGTCCCACGTGATGAAAGAAGAAAAGCTGGGTATGTTCAAGGGCATGGCTGCCAGGATGAAAATGTACTGGGAAATTATCAAATCGTTGACCAGTGTCGACTCGCTAAAAACAAAATAGGGCGTAGGGCTTGCCGGTCACGTTTCTTTGGCCGGCCATTTCCTGCATGCAGGAAGAGATGGAGAGGTTCCCGGACAAACTCGATCAACAGGATCAACCGTTGATCACCTTGAGAAAAGTTTAGGGGAACGTGGCGGGGCCCGTTTTTAAAGGTTATCTTGCGTATCAAGGGCGATTATGGTAAAATATCCAATGGAGCTGAGAACTTTCTGAAAAGAGTGGGCCTTTCCCACTCTTTATTCGTAAATCAAGGGAACAGGGAAGGATGGAAGATGGTCCAGCAGGAGCGTAAAAACATTCCCGCGATCGTGGAAGAACTTTTCTCCACCATTGCGGGCGAAGCGGGCGTCGAGCTGGTCGATGTCGAAGTGAAAACATCCCAGGGGCGGCTTCACCTGCTTGTCTATATCGATCAGCCCCAGGGGATTACCCTGGAGGACTGTGAACGGGTGAGCAAGCTGCTGGGAGAACTGCTGGATATGAAAGATCCCATCCCTTCCAGCTACATGCTGGAGGTATCTTCGCCCGGAATCGAGCGGCCCTTTAAAAAAAGGGAAGATTTTCGCCGGTTCAGCGGCAGGTATGTGAAAATCAAAACCTACCGGAAACTGGACGGGCAGAAGAACTTCAAGGGCATACTGGTCGGATTGGAAGATGACCGCCTGGTTGTGCAGCTGGAGAACGGCTCCGAAGTACGCATCGACCTGGGCGAAATCTCCAAAGCGCAGCTCTGGGACAAATATTGAGATGGAGGTAGAAGTAACGTGAACCAAGATTTTATGGCTGCCCTGGAAGCCATCGAAGAGGAAAAAGGCATCAAGAAAGAGACCCTGTTTGAGGCGATAGAAGCCGCGCTTATTTCTGCGTATAAACGAAATTTTGATTCCGCCCACAATGTCAGGGTGAACATCAACCGGGAAACCGGCGATATCAAAGTGTATTCTTGCCTGGACATCGTGGAAGACGTCGCCAATACCCAGCAAGAAATCAGCCTCGATGAAGCAAGAAGCCTGGACCCCCAGTACGCGCTGGGCGATATCCTGGAAAGGGAAGTGACGCCCAAAAATTTTGGACGGATTGCCGCTCAAACGGCCAAGCAGGTGGTGATCCAACGCATCCGGGAAGCGGAACGCGAACTCATCTTTGAAGAGTACATCGATCGCGAAGAAGACATTGTAACCGGCCTGGTCCAGCGTTTCGAACAGCGAAATGCCATCATCAACCTGGGCAAAGCCGAGGCGATCCTGCCTCCCTCGGAGCAGATCCCTGGAGAGATGAACCGGCAGGGAGATCGCATCAAGGCCTTTATCCTGGAAGTGAAAAAAACCACCAAGGGCCCCCAGATCATTGTCTCCAGGACACATCCCGGCCTCTTGAAAAGGCTTTTCGAGCTGGAAGTGCCCGAGATCTATAACGGGACAGTGGAAATCAAGTCGGTGGCCCGCGAACCGGGTTATCGTTCCAAGATTGCTGTTTTTTCCAGGCATACCGATGTGGATCCCGTAGGAGCATGCGTGGGACCCAAGGGATCCAGGGTGCAGGCCATTGTCAGCGAGCTCAAAGGGGAGAAAATCGATATTATCGAGTGGAATGAAGAACCCGAAACCTTCGTGGCCAGCGCCTTAAGCCCGGCGAAGGTGATCAAGGTGGAGATCCACCCGGATCAGAAGTCCGCCATGGTGCTGGTTCCCGACTACCAGCTATCCCTGGCCATCGGCAAAGAAGGCCAAAACGCGCGCCTGGCGGCCAAGCTCACCGGCTGGAAAATTGATATTCTCAGCGAATCCCGCTATCAAGAAAAAATAGCAGAAAAAGTTGAACCCGATGTTCTTCCCGGAGAAGATGGCGATCTTTTTTTGCCCCAGGAAGATGAACCCACGGAGGAAGCACCACGGGAAGATGAAGGTGACCCCATAGAAAGGGAAGATGTGGGGGTCGAAGTAAGCGGTCAGGCGGTGGAAGATGAAACCGCAGCGACCGAGGAACCGGAAGGGGAATAACCAGAAGAGGTGACCTTGGACTTGAAACGAGAAGCCGGGGGAGGTCTGATCGTGGGAAAACAGCGAAAGATTCCACAGAGAATGTGCCTGGGGTGCCGGGAAAACAAAAATAAGCGAGAGCTCCTGCGCGTGGTTCGTTCCGCCGAAGGGGAGGTATTCCTGGATCCCACGGGCAAAAAAGCGGGAAGAGGCGCATATATCTGCTGGGATGAAGCGTGCCTGCAGAAAGCCATCAAGGGGAAGAGCCTGGAGAAAAACCTGCGCTGCGCCATGCCGGAGACGCTGGTGCAGGACCTGAGAGATGCGTTAGACGGCTACCGGGAATAAATGATTCTACCACTTAACTAGAAGGCCTGTCTTAAGGAGGTAAATTCATGGAGGTGTAACACATTGGGAAAGG
>PWWY01000073.1 GCA_003561325.1 Syntrophomonadaceae bacterium
TGCAGCATGCCAGGCTGGTTAGCTTTATGGAAGATGTCCATATTTTTATGGTGGGAAAATGTGATGAACAGCTGGCTGAAGAACTCATGGAGGCTGCGGGTGCAGGAAGGGATCGGCTGCACCTGGATGGCGTAAACCGCTTTGTTCCTTTTGAAAAGATCCTGGAATACTACAGGCAGGGGGGATGGACGGCGGGTTTAGCGCTGTTTCCGCCTTCGGCGCATTACCTGAACAAGGAACTGACCAAGTTTTTTGAATACATGGCAGCCGGGATTCCGGTTATCTGTTCCGATTTCCCCGTGTGGCGGGACTTGATGGAAAACACGGGCGCGGGTAGCTGTGTTGATCCGGAAGACCGGGAAGCCGCGGCGAATGCGATTCAATATCTCCTTGACCACCCGGAAAAGGCAGTGGAGATGGGTTGCAGGGGGCGGGCGGCCGTGGAGAAAGAGTATAATTGGGAAACCCAGGCAGAGCAGTTAAAGGGTTTGTATCAACGCCTGATCGGGTAAGGCGCTTGTGTGTCTCTGGGCGTACTGACTGTTGAAGCGAAGGATCGAAAAGATTCCGTTTTAGGCAGGATTCATCAGAAAAATGCGGAAACTAAGCAGTAATGATCACATGCACAGGGCGGCAGTGAATTTGTGGGCCGAGACGGAATGCGTCACCTGGAGGCCTTCTTCCAGGTTTTCTGGTAAGATAGAGAGGATTTGATCGATTTGATGCTAGAGGTGCTGTTTTGGCTGCTGCTGGGCATACTGATCTACACCTTTTTCGGCTACCCCTTGCTTTGTCTCGTGCTGGGTCGCTTCAGGAATCGGCCGGTGTGGTGGGACGAGCGTTACCAGCCTGCTGTTACCCTGGTGATTTCCGCTTACAACGAAGAAACCGTGATCGGGGAAAAGATCGACAACACCATGGAGTTAAATTATCCCCGGGAGGGGCTGGAAGTGATCGTGGCCTCGGATGGGTCGACCGACCGAACCAACGAGATAGTCCAGGAAAAGATCACGGCGGGAGCAAAGGTGAAGCTTCTGTCTTTCCAGGAAAACAGGGGTAAGACGGTTGTTCAGAACGATGCGGTTAAGGATGCGAGAGGGGAGATTGTTGTTTTCTCCGATGCCAACGCCATGTACCAACAAGATGCCCTGGGCAAACTGGTACGCAACTTTGCCGACCGGGAAGTGGGCTGCGTCTGCGGGGAGCTGGTCTACCTGGCAGGAGAACGTGCTGCCGGGCAGGGGGAGGGTTTCTACTGGCGCTATGAGCAGTTCCTGAAGAAAGCGGAAAGCCGCCTGGGAAGCGTGCTGGGGGCTACAGGGGCTATCTATGCCGTGCGCAAGGACCTCTACGTCCCTTTGGGCGGCGAGATCATCAGCGACTTCGTGGAGCCCTTGAGGATCCTGGAGGGCGGGCACCGGGCCGTTTATGAGGAAGAAGCAGTGGCGTATGAATCGATGGATGCTAATTACGGCACCGGATGGGCAAGGAAGACCCGGATCATTGCCCGGGGCTACCAGGGGCTGTTGTCGGTCAAGCACTTGCTGAATCCGTTTAAATATGGGTTTTTGGCCGTGGGCCTGATCAGCCACCGGCTGCTGCGTTGGTACGCCGGGTTTCTACTGCCGGTAATGCTGGGATTAAACGCGTACCTGGCCTGGGCTAGGCCCGACTGGTACCTTTGGCTGCTGCTGATCCAGGTTTTCTTTTACTTCCTGGCTGCTGCGGGGATGATCAGCGGCGTGAAATGGAAGCCCTTGATGCTCCCGGCGTATTTCTGCGCGATGAACCTGGCTTCGGTGATCGGTCTGTTGCAGTATTACCGGGGGCACAGGTACGTTTCCTGGGAACCGGCGCGCTGAGCGGATTGTGTATTACCCTTAAAGCTATGCCGTATTTCCGGATGGATTTTTGCTGCCAGGAACTCTACGAAACAGGTTGGAGAAAAAGATAGTTCATCCATTCTCGATATGCTATAATAGACGAAAATAAAGGCACTTGTTCGTTTTGATAGCAGACTGCACCGGGAGAGTTAGTGATGCACTGGACACTTTTAGGAAAAATAGCCGGGGATTTGTTTTTTGTCAACCTGAGTTTTGTTGCGGCCTTTTACCTGCGGTTTTGGGGCAGCATTCCCGCCTACAACTGGCAAGCTTATGCCCGGATCATGCCCTGGATCACCCTGGCAGCTTTTTTGCTTTTCTATGTCTACGGGCTCTACACCCCGGGCCGCAAGCGCTGGCATGAGATCATGTATGCCCTGGTTTGCGCCGTGGTGATCCTCTTTATTACCTCGGTGGCCATCTCGTATTTCTTCCACCAGTTCGCCTTCCCCCGGCTGGTATTTCTGATTTCTTTCCCGCTGCTCCTGGTCTTCATGAGCACCTGGCGATACCTGGCCTGGAAGTGGTCTATGCAGCGGCTGGGACCGCTGCGGGTACTGGTGGCCGGATCTCTCTGTAAGGCCAGGGACCGGGCCAGGCGCATCGAGGAGGCCGGTGAAGGAATGTATCGGGTCGTGGGGCTGCTGGTGGATGAAGCCGAGCTGCAAGAGGAAGAACGTGAATTCACCCTGGCCGGGTCTTTCCGGGATTTCTCCCGGGCCTTTAAAAACTACCGGGCCAACGGCATATTTATCTGCGAAGGGATCCCCCTTCAAGACCGGGCGGAGCTGATGAGCAGCTCGCTGGTCAAAGGACTGCCGGTATTCGTTGTTCCCGAGATTTACGAAATTATGCTGGCCCAGGCTCAGCTGGACCAGATGAACGGGATCCCGGTTTTCCGGGTGCGGAGCTTTGTTGCCCAGCCGGTGCGGGCCTGGAAACGGGCCATGGATATAGGATTGGCCCTGGTATTCGGGGTCATCGCCCTGCCGGTGGTGGCCTTGGCGGCCCTGGCCATCAAGCTGGAATCTCCCGCTGGACCGGTCTTCATTCGCCAGGAGCGGGTAGGGAGGGGCAACAAATGTTTTATGCTCCTGAAGCTGCGGACCATGATCCCCGATGCGGAGGAGAAGACAGGCCCGGTGCTGGCGGCTAAGGATGACAGCCGGATCACGCGGGTGGGCAGGGTGCTGCGGGCTTCGCGGATTGATGAACTGCCCCAGCTGTGGAATGTCCTCAAGGGGGAGATGAGCTTTATCGGCCCCCGGCCGGAGCGACCCAGTTTCGTCACCAAATATTGCCAGGAGGTACCCGGGTACGATTACCGCCACCAAATCAAGGTGGGGATTACCGGCCTGGCCCAGGTGGAAAGTGACTACAGCATTACCCCCGAAGATAAACTGCGCTTTGACCTGCTCTATTCCAAGAGCATCTCGCCGCTAAAAGACATGCACATCCTTTTTCATACCCTTAAAGTCATGCTCATGAAGGACAAGGCATCTTAAGTTTGTGTGACTCTCTACAACCGGACACGGCCCCA
>PWWY01000067.1 GCA_003561325.1 Syntrophomonadaceae bacterium
CCTCCCCTTACGGCAGGGATTTTCAAACCGATGGATACCCTATTCGCATGGCGGAGATGCTGGCCACCCTGGAAGGCGTTGCCTTTGCCTGCCGGGTTTCTCTCCACACGGCCGCCCACGTAAAAAAAGCCCGCAAGGCCGTGTTCAAAGCGTTCGATATGCAGCTAAAGAACATGGGGTTTAGTTTTGTGGAATTTCTCTCCGCCTGCCCGACCAACTGGGGGATGAATCCGCAACAGAGTGTAGAACGCATGGAAGAGGAGATGATTCCGTATTACCCCCTGGGCACCTTCAAGGAAAGAACAGCCCCGGATTACTTGTAAAGAGAGAGGTGGAACCATGTATTATGATGTGATCCTTTCCGGGTTCGGCGGGCAGGGGATCTTACTTATTGGCGATATCCTGGCCCAGGCTGCGATGATGGAAGACAGGCATGTCACCTGGATGCCTGCTTACGGGGTGGAGATGCGCGGCGGAGCCGCCAACTGTACCGTGGTTATTTCTTCGGAAACCATTGGTTCCCCCTTGACAGACCGGCCCTGCGGGCTGGTTTCCATGAGCAAACCCTCCCTGTTGAAGTTCCAGGATAAAATCAAAAAAGATGGCCTCCTGGTGGTCAACACCTCCTTCGTCGAGGAAGATTTGATCACCCGGGATGACCTGGAAACCATCTGCCTGCCGGCCAGCGAACTGGCTTTCCAGGCGGTGGGCCAGCACAAGATGGCCAACATGGTCGTGCTGGGTGCATTCCTGGCGGCCAGCAACGTGGTCGACTGTAAAACGGTGGAAACTGCCCTGGAGTCACTCTTCCAGGAGGAAAAACAAAAACTCATTCCCCCCATGATCCAGGCGCTCCACTGCGGGATCAATTACCGGGAAAAACAGGAGGTGTAGCCCGTGCCCTACCAGGAGCAAAATGAAATCAATGTTGCGGAAACGATCAAGACCTTAAGGCAGGAAAAAAAATTAACCCTGCAGCAGGTGGCTGAAAGGACAGGATTCTCTACTGCCCTGCTTTCACAGATTGAAAACCACCTGATTTCTCCTCCCCTGGGAACCCTGGGGAAAATTGCCCGGGCCCTGGAGGTGGACATGGGGTATTTCTTTGGCGTGGGCCGAAATGCCCGGTTTACCATCGTGCGTCATGATGAAAGACGCCCTGTTTCCCGGGTTGCCTCCAAGCAGGGCGTAAAATACGGTTATTCCTACGAATCCCTGGCCTTTGAACAAAAAGATCGTCACATGGAGCCCTTTATCGTGATCCTGGAACCTGCTACCCGCAAGGACCGCCATGCTTACAGCCACGAGGGAGAAGAATTTATTTTTGTCCTGGAGGGGAAAATGGAGGTCCTCCTGGGAGAGCATGTCGATGTTTTGGGCCCGGGAGATTCCATCTATTTTAACTCCGAGATCCCGCACAAGGTGCAGTGTGTAGAAGGTGATGAAACGCGCATCCTGGCCGTGATCTATTCGCCCAAAACTTGAATGCCCGGGTCAATATCCTTCGAAGATGTTCCACTTTAAAAACAAGAGGGATGCCAGGATCTGGAAAATACCGATAAAGAAAGAGGATAACAAGAAACCGCCCGCATGGGTGAAAGAGCTTACAATACTCCAGATGCCAATTACCAGGAAAATGATGAAGAGAAGCCACTGCCTGTAGAGAAACTTTTTGCGCACCAGGACCGCCTCCTTTTCTGGAATTGATGTGCTGTGGTGTACTATAAGGTATTCATCATAAGTTTGCATTTACCTTTTTCTTGCCGCACTTGATCGCGGCTTGAATTTCTGGCCCGGGAAAGGAGCCGGCGAGATTATAGCGAATGATTTAAGCCATGGGGCATAAAAATAGATCGTCAGGGTGGTTGCCGTGATCCCTTTTACAGAACAGCTTCTCCAAACAGCCCGCAAAAGGAATGTCTCTCTTTATGTTGTCGGCGGTTTCTTGCGGGATGTTTTTTTAAAACGGGGAAGCCGTGACCTGGACCTGGTTGCCAGCCTGGATCCCCGCACCATCGGGATGGACCTGGCAGAAGCAACGGGCGGTAATTATTATGAATTGAACCTGGACCATTCCACGGCCCGGGTAACGCTGGACTGGGAACAACAACAATGGCAGGTCGATATTGGGATCATCCGCGGGAACAGTATTCATGAAGACCTGAAAAACCGTGATTTTACGGTGAACGCCATGGCGCTGCCCCTGGAAAAACTATCCCCGGGCAGCGGCTGGCAGGAGCATCTCCTGGACCCCTTTAGTGGGAGAAAGGACCTGGAAAAACGCCAGCTGCGCCTCGTCAGCGAAGAGGTTATTCTTGATGACCCGCTGCGGATGGTCCGGGGGATTCGCTTTGCTTCCCAGCTGCAGTTTGACCTGGAGCCGTATACCACGGTTCTCTTTAAAAAACACAGGCCCCTGCTTTATCGCGTCCCTAATGACCGCTTGAAGATGGAGCTGGGCAAGATCCTGGCCAATCCTTCCGTGAAGTACCTCTGGCTGATGCAGCGTCTTGATTTCATTGAGGGGCTTCTCCCTCACCTGGAAAGGCTGCTGGCTTCTTCGGAAGCCAGGGTGAAATTCAGGGGCTGGGAGCAGTCCATGCAAACCCTCCATCACCTGGAAAAACTCATGGAAACGCTGCCTTTTTCCCCGCAGTGGAAATACGACCTGGAAAAATACCTGGCAGAAGAGCTATCCATGGACTGGCCGCGGGCAAAGATTTTAAAGCTGGCGGCGATCTTTCACAATATCAGGGACGCGGAAACGGGAAACAGCCTGGAACAGGAAGGGGCGGATTATTACCAGCCCAGCAAAGCCGGCGGGTACCTGTATCGCTTCAGCCGCCGACTGCGCCTGAACCGCGCGGAGAAAAACCTCTTGCTGCAGGCATGTACCCACTACCAGGCTCCTATAAAGTTGTACAGGTATCCCAATCGAACGGCCCGAACCCTTTACAGGTTTTATAAAACCCTGGGGAATGAAGCGCCCGGGATTCTCCTCTTTTCCCTCGCCGACTACCTGGCGCTGCTCGGTTACCCTGGAGCCAGGCATCGGCTCTCCCTGCCTTCACCAGCAGATTATCGCAGTTTTCTGAACAGCTTGCTGCACCGTTATTTCATCGTCAAAGAACGCTTCATGCAGTCTCCGGCCCTGATCACCAGGGAAGAAGTTTTGTCGCTGCTGGGCATCGAGCAGGGTCCCCTCTCCATGGAAATCCTGGAAGCGATCGCCGAAGCACAAGCTGAAGGCAGGATCAAAACGCGCAAAGAAGCCTTCAGCCTGGCGGAGGAAGAATTTAAGAACCGCCTGGCGAATCAAGACTATTCGTAAACCTGGCGATCAAGCTTGCTCAGGAATGAACTCCTATTCCCTGCTTGCCCTCGACTCACTGGATTTGCGACAAATATTGTTTCGGTGC
>PWWY01000238.1 GCA_003561325.1 Syntrophomonadaceae bacterium
GGGGGACCAGATCATTCACCGGGTGAGGATTGAAGAGGGTCATTTTAGCCCCGGAGATCAGGTTTTTGCTGTTGTCGATCAAGATCGGCGAGCATCTACGGCCAGGAACCATACGGCTACCCACCTGCTCCATAAAGCCTTGCGGGACACCCTGGGTGATCACGTGAACCAGTACGGTTCCTATGTCGCACCGGATCGCCTGCGTTTCGATTTTACGCATTTTGCCCACCTTACACCGGCGGAACTAGACACCATTGCTAAAACGGTCAACGAAGTGATCCTGGAGAATCGACCGGTTGACACCTTTTACAGCACCATGGGTGAAGCCATGGAAAAGGGCGCCACGGCGCTTTTCGATGAAAAATACGGAGATCAGGTGCGCATCGTGCAGGTAGATGATTATTCCATGGAACTCTGCGGCGGCACGCATGTTTCCGCTACCGGGGAAATCGGGCTTGTCAAGATTATTTCTGAAAGCAGTGTCGGGGCAGGAATGCGTCGGATCGAAGCTTTGACCGGGATCGGTGCCTTCGAGTACCTCAACAGGAAAGAATCGATCGTTCATGACGTATCGTCCCTGCTGAAATGCGATCCCGAAAGTGTTCATGAACGGATCCAGGAGATCTTTGACAGCCAGAAAAAACTGCAGCAGAGGCTGAAAAAACTGCAAAGCCAGGTGTTGCAAGAAACAATTACGTCCCTGGTGGAAAGAACAGATCGTTCCCTGGGGATTCCGGTATTGAGCGCCCAGGTCGAAGCTGAAAGCATGGATGAGTTGCGGGAGTACCTGGATCGAGCACGCGATAAGATGGGCACCGGGGTTGTTTTACTGGGTGCGGTCTTCAACAAAAAGGTGATGCTTGCTGCTGCGGTTACCAAGGACCTGGTCGCGAAAGGTTACCATGCGGGAGATTTGATCCGCGAAACGGCAAAAATTGTCGGCGGCGGCGGCGGTGGACGCCCGGACCTGGCCCAGGCCGGGGGAAAAGATGCGGCAAAACTGCCCGAAGCCCTTTCACGTGTATTAGACCAGGTGGAAAAACAGCAGGGCCAGGTTTAAAGGTTTCATCGAATCGCGGTTCACAAGCGAGCAAGCGGCGCTTATTAATGGGGAGGGGATCCCATGCATAATAATAATCTAAATCATACCATGAGATTCGATGTCAAAGCCGAAGAAGAAACCAATGAAGCCCGCAATGTGCTCAGTGAAGTCTACGAGGCATTAAAGGAGAAAGGGTACAATCCCATCAATCAAGTGGTGGGCTACCTGCTGTCCGGCGACCCAACCTACATTACCAGCCATAAAAATGCCCGCAGCAACATCAGGAAACTGGAAAGAGATGAACTGCTCGAAGAAATCGTCCGGGTTTACCTGGAAAAAGAACTCGAGTAAGGGTTGCGATGAGCGATCGCGGCTTCTCCGTCCAACTGGGAACTTCTGGTTTGCAAGTCTCCAGGCTCTGTTTCGGTACGTTGCCCATGAGTCCGCTGCAGGCAAATCTTGCGCCGGAAGAAGGAGCAAAACTCCTGGCCGAAGCTTTTCACCGGGGGGTTAATTTTTGGGATACTGCAGAGTTGTATGTGAATTACAAATATCTCAACCTGGCGGTCAAAAGCATTCAAGCGCTCCCGGTGATTGCAACCAAGACCTATGCTGACTCAAAAGAAAGAGCCCTCGCCTCCCTGGAAAAGGCCCGCAAAGAGCTGGACCTGGATGTGATTCCCGTTTTTCTTTTGCACGAACAGGAATCAGCCCTGACCCTCAAGGGGCATGCAGCGGCCCTGGACTTCTTGCTAAATGCCCGGGAAAAAGGTTTCATTCAAGCGGTTGGGATCTCTTCTCATACGATAGCCGCAATCGAGGCGGCTATTGATTTTCAGGACATTAATCTGATCCATCCCTTGATCAATTTCCAGGGCCTCGGCATCAAGGACGGTTCCCTGGAAGAAATGTTAGACGCGGTGGCCCGGGCCGAGCAAGTAGGAATGGGCGTTTACGCCATGAAAGTGCTGGGTGGGGGGCATCTGCTTGGGGATGTTTCCAGGGCGATCGGTTTTGTGCGGCAGCTGGACTACGTCCACTCCATGGCGATCGGCATGTCTTCCCGGGATGAACTTGATGCAAACCTTGACCTGGTCCAGGGAAGGGCCCCGTCACCCTCGCTGCTTCATGACCTGGCACAAAAACGGCGCACCCTCATGATCGAGGATTGGTGCAGCGGATGTGGCAGCTGCCTGGAACGCTGCTCACAGGGTGCCCTTTACCTCGGGCAGGAGATGCAGCGCGTGCAAGTAGATCCTTCCCTCTGCATCTTCTGCGGGTATTGTGGGGCCTCCTGCCCGGAGTTTTGTATAAAAATTTTTTAACCCAGGCAAAACCGACGTTTGATGAGGGCAAGCAGGGAAACGACAGTGGAACCTGATGAAACTTACGAGCGTGTATTTTTATCCTCGCGTGGAAACGGGGCTGACGGGCAGCGATGAGGATCCTGTGTTTTGATGTAGGGGAAAAGAGAATCGGGGTGGCGGTCAGTGATGAGTTGGGCATCACCGCACAGGGAGTCGAAGTCATTCCTCGTGTTAATTTATCCCGGGACCTGAAGCGTATCAAAGAGCTGGTGGAGAGGTATGAGGCACAAAAAATCGTTCTCGGGTTCCCGGTAAATATGAATGGAACCCTGGGTCAGAAAGCAAAAGAACTGTTGGACTTTAAATCATACCTGGAAAAAAACCTGTCCATTCCCCTGGAAACCTGGGATGAGCGCCTGACAACCCGGGCAGCGCAGCGGGCGCTGTTGGAGGGGAATGTCCGTCGCGCAGGCCGCAAAAAAGTGGTGGATATGCTGGCAGCCTCGTTGATTTTGGATAATTACCTGCAGTACCAGCGCAGCCAAAACGATAAACCACGAAAGGACTGAGTCACTTGACTGAAAAGGAAGAAATTATCCCCCTGGTGGATGAAGATGGAGAGCAATATGATTTTGTTGTCTTGGACTTTTTTCAAGTTGATGACCTGAATTATGCCATTCTGTATCCCCTGGAGAAGGATGCTCCCTGGGGAGGGCAGGAAGACACAGAAGAAGAAGCAGACGAGCCGGGGGATCATGACGCTGAAGAAGCCGTTATTTTCCGTGTTGTCGAAGGGGGAAACGGTGAAACCATGCTGCACGTAATCGAAGATGAAGAAGAATGGGAGAGGGTGGCAGGTATTGCGTACGAACGTTTGCTCTCTACTGATAACAACGAGGAATAAACATCGTTTATGTCCCAGTTTCAATCACCGCCCGGGGAGTGAAACAAGTGGTATCCAGGTTTAAGAAGCGCCCAGTTCTGGTCATATTAACCGTTGTCCTTGTGGTGATCCTGTCCCTGGTTGGTTGGGCAGCATGGCAAATCCAGGCCATGATGAACCTGAACAGGGATCCGGACGGCGAAGCACTGCAGGAAATCGTCATCCCGTACAACTCTTCAACGAGGCAAATTGCCGCAATCCTGGAGGAGGAGGAGATCATTCCCAGCGCCTTTGTGTTTCTTCTCTATATCCGCTATTTTAGTCCTGAGCCGGGATTTCAGGCGGGCAACTACCAGATGGCCCCGGGAACGTCTTTTGAGGAGATCATTGCCACGCTCCAGGAGGGAGTGATCCTGCAGGAGGGGATTCGTTTTACCGTGCCGGAAGGATATACCGTGAAACAAATCGCCCGCAGACTCGATGCCGAGGGCATCGTTACCGCAGAGGAGTTCCTGGAAGCATGCGAACAATATGACGATGCAGAAAGGTTTCCCTTTCTCGAAGATATTCCCGGGGAGACCGCCTACAGGCTGGAAGGATACCTCTTCCCGGACACCTACGAGGTTTTCGAAGAAACAACAGCGAAGGAAATCATCGTGATCATGCTGTCGCGCCTGGAAAAGGCCCTGCAAGGAAGTTTTTTCGAGAGGTTGGATGGGATGGAACTCTCTTTGCACCAGGTCCTTACCCTGGCTTCCCTCGTCGAGAAAGAAGCCCGGGTGGCGGAAGAGCGTCCCCTCATCGCCGCGGTTTTTCTAAACCGACTAGACAGCGAACGCATGCCTTTTCTACAGTCGTGTGCAACCGTGCAGTATGCCCTGGGCGAGGTTAAGCCCTTCTTGACCTACCAGGATCTCGAAGTGGACTCCCCCTATAATACGTACCGGCATCCCGGCCTTCCGCCTGGGCCCATTGCCTCACCCGGTTACCACGCTATTGAAGCCACCTTGTTCCCTGCCGAGGGAGATTATCTCTATTTCGTTTACAAGGAAGATGGCAGCGGCACCCATTATTTTAGCAGAACCCTGGAAGAACACAATGAATATAAAAGAAAGGCCCAGGGTAATCGAAATTAATCCCTGGTCCTCCATGTCGAAAAAAATCCGTTCGGTAATTCCCGGCGGGCTTTCGCACCAGCGAGGGTTAATGCAGCATCGAATCACTTACCATGACTTGTGTCTTGATGAAGTGCTCGATAGAATTGACGTGTTCATCCCTGAAGCCCTGATCCATTTTTAAACTAAGCGCTGCGTGAAAGCAGCCCCCTTTTGCTTCGATTTTTTTCTTCAGGGTGGCGATGGTTAACTTGTCTCCCATGCTTCCCATGGTCACAAAGGGGCAAACTTTCTGACCATGCAGTTCAGGCATGTCCTGTAAAAAAGCGTTTACGGAAGGCGTCGGTTGAGCCGCCCAAACCGGCGTACCGAGAAAAATAAAATCATACTCGTCGGGGTCAAAAGAGCATTTGTCAATGGGGGCAGTCTTCCCGGATAATGCGTTGATGATTTTCTTAAAGAAATGCTTGTTTTTTTCGGAGTCCGAGATAATTCTCATGCGGTGGCAATCCACTTCTTTTGCACAGAGGCATTTCTCCAGGGCGCTGGATACTTCTTCGGTGTTGCCCGTGTGGGAGTAATAGACAATCAAAGCTTTCATGGCCGTTTATCTCTCCGTTATCCGTGCAGGGTTGGTCTATATTCCGTGGTTATTATACCAAAAAGTGCGCGGTAATGCCAGAAATATTACACAAAGACAGATAAGAAAGGAGCATCCTGCATTGATCAAATACGTGGTCATCCTGGGCGATGGCATGCCTGATTATCCGCTGGGCGAACTGGGCGGTAAAACACCGCTGCAATACGCGCAAACGCCGCACATGGACAGCCTGGTGCAGCGGGGAGAAACCGGGATGGTTGTGACCGTGCCGGACCAGATGCCGGCGGGAAGCGATGTGGCTAATCTTTCCGTGTTTGGCTATGATCCGCAGCGTTACTATACGGGACGCTCGCCCATTGAAGCCGTTGCCATGGGTATCCAGCTGGACGGTCAAGATGTCGCTTTTCGCTGCAACCTCGTCACCCTCTCCGATGATGAACCGTTTTCCAAGAAAATAATGCTTGATTACAGTGCGGATGAAATCAGCACCCCGGAAGCGGTTCAGCTTATCCAGGAGATTTCCAGCCAATTGGGGAGCGATACCCATGGTTTTTACCCCGGGGTTAGCTATCGGCATGCCATGATCTGGCGGAGTTCCCCGGAAGAGTTAAACTGCGAATTAACCCCACCCCACGATATATTTAACCAGGAGATCGGTGCATACCTGCCCTCGGGTACCTCCGGCCAGGTGATCCTGGACTTGATGATCCGCAGCAGTGCCATCTTACCCGGACACCCCGTGAACCGGGCGCGGCTGAGAAAAGGATTGAAACCCGCAAATTCCATCTGGCTTTGGGGGCAGGGCAAACGCCCCTACCTGGATAAATTCATGGATAAATACGGGTTGAACGGGTCGGTTATCTCCGCGGTTGATTTGATCAAAGGCCTGGGGATTTGTGCCGGACTAACGGCGGAAACCGTCCCCGGCGCCACGGGAAACATTACAACAGATTTTACCGGGAAAGCACGCCGCGCCCTGGAGGTGCTGCAAGGGGGCAAAGATTTCGTCTACGTGCACGTGGAAGCACCGGACGAAGCCGGTCATCGCGGGGAGCTGGAAACCAAGATTCGCGCCATCGAGGAAATCGATGAAAAGGTGGTTAAAGAAATCATTGCCGGCCTGCAGGATTTCCCTGATTTCAAGCTGATGGTCTTATCGGATCACCCGACTCCGTTGTCCCTTCGCACGCACACCCGGGAAGCGGTTCCCTTTGTGATCCACCGGAAGGGAGCGGGTCTTTCTAACCCCCGGGGCGAATTTAGCGAGGCCTTTGCAGCCGCAGGGCTGTTTTTCGAAAAGGGACATGAACTGATGGATTATTTTATCCAGAATAACCGGGGGTAATTGTTTTGCGTGATGCTTCGCGGTTTGCTCGCTATGCTATAATAAAAGCAAGAGGAGATACCCGCTTCTGGATGGAGGAGGTTTAAGATGTGGTCCTTTCTCTGCCCCAAGGAGATCGTGCAAGATATACATGAGATCGATCTGCTGCGGCTTCATGCCGACGGAATTCGAGGTATTATTACGGACCTGGATAACACCCTTGTCCCCTGGAATGATAACTCCATCACGCCGGAAGTCCTTGACTGGATCGAGCAGGCCAAGGAAACCGGCTTCAAGGTTTGCATCGTCTCCAACAACAACCTGAAGCGAGGAGAAGGGCTTTCAGAACAATTCGATGTTCCAGCGATCTGGCAGGCCGTTAAACCGAGGCGAGGGGCCTTTCGCAAAGCGCTGGAGATCATGGCCCTGGATCCCGCTGAAGTCGTGGTGGTGGGCGACCAGGTTTTCACCGATGTGTTAGGAGGCAACCGCCTGGGCCTGCATACCATTTTGGTTGCACCGTTAAATAAAAGAGAATTTATCGGAACGAAATTCATGCGGCAGTTTGAAAAAGCCGTCTTGTTTGGTCTGCGTAAAAAGGGTTATATCGACAAATGCCCGGGAAAGTAATAAAGGAGCTGCAGAACAGGTTGAAGCTGGATGGGAAAACCAGAGTTTTTGGCCTTTTCGGGGACCCGGTGGAGCACTCGCTCTCTCCACTGCTGCAAAATGCCGGGTTCATCTCGTTGGGTTTAAATTACTGCTACCTGCCCTTTAGGGTCAGCCCGGAAAAGCTCCAAGATGCCGTGCGGGCGCTGCCTGCCCTGAACATTTCGGGAATCAATGTGACGGCACCCCACAAAGAGACCATTTTCCCCCTCCTGGATGAACACTCGGAGGAAGCGCTTTTTCTCAAAGCCGTGAATACAGTGCGCAATGAAAACGGTAGATTAAAGGGTTACAACACGGATGTTTTCGGTTTTTCTTTTTTAATGGAAAGAAAGATGCAGCGTAAAAAGGAACCGGAAACGGTCACCTTGCTGGGAGCAGGGGGGGCGGCAAAAGCCGTGGCTTTTTCCCTGTCTTATTTCCCCCTAAAAGAACTGATCATCGCCAATCGCACCGGGCGGAAAGCCCGGGAGCTGGCGGAGCTGTTAAGCAGCGAGCAGCGACTCTCCAGGGAAAACGTGCACGTTATTCCCCTGGACGAGACCGCGCTTCACGCTGCCATGAAGCGTTCTACGATCATCGTTCATGCCCTGAGCAGCGACCCTTTTGCGTGGAGCCAATTCTCCGGGGAGTGGCTTTCTTCTGACTGCACCGCCATTGACCTGCGATATTCCCCCCGGACCACGCCTTTCCTGGATTGGGCCAGGAGCCAGGGCACAGCGGGAATTAACGGGCTGGATATGCTTCACGGACAAGGCCTCCAGGCTTTTGAAATCTTTACCGGGAAAGAGGCTCCTGTACTTGAGATGGAAAGAGCCCTTTTGACTGCCGTGAAGTAGAACCGGGTTTCCTGTCGGCAATCGTGAGATCCCGGGGATAAGGGGCCTGCCTTTTTTTATGTACCTTGCTATAAGCCGGTTGTGAAGAACGAGGAGCAGCGATGGTGTAGAAGGCGATTGAGGCTGAAACGATGATCGTGGGGAAGGGTTGCCGATGAAAGGAAGAATGAACAGCGCCGGGAGTTTTCTGCAAGGCCACCCTGGAAACCCGGGGGAGCACGCCGGGCTCTCACCCCTCGGCGCCGGGGAAGCGGATCCAGGCGAGACAGCAGCCGGCTTTGAGGCATCGGTGGTGCAGTGGGTTAACGCCTTAATTGATGCCGGGGTTCACCACGATGCCAGCGATATTCACCTCGAACCCTGTGCGGACAAACTCCTGGTTCGGCATCGCATTGACGGCACCCTGAGGGATTTGCCTTCATGCAGCAAAGAGGTGATGGCGCAGGTGATTTCCCGGGTGAAGATCATGGCGGGAATGGATATCGCTGAAAGAAGGATGCCGCAAGATGGGAGCATCCACGCCGAGATTGCAGATAAAACCATACATATACGGGTCTCTTCGCTCCCCACGATTCATGGAGAGAAACTGGTTTTGCGGGTGCTCAATCCGGAAAAAGTTGTTCGCCCTCTGGAGGCACTGGGCTTTAACCCGCTTAACCTGGAGCGCTATTATCGTTTTTTAGACAACCCATACGGCATGGTCCTGGTGACCGGCCCCACGGGATGCGGTAAGACGACCACGCTGTATTCAACGCTGCAGTACTTAAATAGTCCAGAAAAGAACATTTTAACCGTGGAAAATCCCGTGGAATATCGCCTCGAGCGAATCAACCAGGTCCAGGTTAACTCCAGGATCGGATTAACCTTCGCCGCGACCCTTCGCGCGGCGTTGAGGCAGGACCCCGATATCATCATGGTGGGAGAAGTCCGGGATGTGGAAACAGCGGAAATTGTGACGCGGGCAGCCTTGACCGGGCACCTGGTTTTTTCAACACTTCATACAAATGACGCGGTTCGTTCCATCACTCGCCTGCTCGACATGGATGTCAAGCCCTATCTATTAACAGCTTCCTTGATAGGAATTGTCTCGCAGCGTTTGGTGCGCCTGATCTGCGCTCATTGTCGGGATAGTTACGAGCCTTCATCTACGGAGCTGGCCATGATTGAGGCAAGCTGCCCCGGGGAGGAAATCATGCGGCTTTATCAAGGGAAAGGCTGCGAGGCCTGCAGCGGCACGGGATTTAGGGGAAGAACGGCCATTCACGAAATCATGCCTGTGGATGAAGAAATGCGCCACATGATTCGGAGTTCTTCGAATACGGATACGATCCGCAAAAGTGCTGTAGCGAAAGGGATGATCCCCTTCATCCAGGACGGGATCAGGCGGAGCAAGGAGGGGGTGACGACGTTAGATGAAGTCATGCGTGTGGCCTACTCGGCGTTTTAGCAGCGCCGTCTCCAGCCCGGGACAGGAGAACCGGATGCCACAGGTACTTTCCAGGTCCCTGTCGCTGTCCGATGATCTTCCAGGGTAGAAGACTGCCGGGATGATCAGAATGACAAGAATCATGATCATGATATAGAGATGATCACGATCTCGATCAAAAAAATTATTAGATCATTGCTCCCTGATGGAAACGACCAGGCAGGAAATGCCGGGGATCGGTCGAATACTAATGGGAGTTCCAGTGCAGCACCCTCTCACTTCGCCGGCGCCGACGATTCCTCGCAAATGCATGCTGCAGGCAAGGCAAGTTATTCTGTTCAAGCAAAGGATTTAACCGGGACCTACCCAAGGAACCACTCCAGGAGGCAAACGTGCTCGAGTCTCGAGGGAAGCAGCAATCCTCCCACAATACGGCAGGCAGGGTTATCAGCAAATGGAAAAAGATAGGTTATACACCCATCTTTTTACCCCTGTTCCGGCCTCGCTTGAAATCCAGCCAGTTAATGGATATTTCCACCCGGCTCGCAGCCATGACGGAAGCCGGCTTGCCTGTGACGGCAAGTTTGCGGTTTGTCAGCCATGAAGCACGCGGTCATGGGCTGAAAAAAGTACTGGAAACCATTGCTGCGCAAGTGGAAGCGGGTATATCCCTTTCCGCCGCTTTCAGGCAGCAAAATCACGTTTTCCCCACGATCTTCATTCGCATGATCCAGGCAGGAGAAAACAGCGGGAAACTGGACGTGGCCCTGCAGCGGTTAAGCGTGCACTTTGAAAAACAGCATAACTTGGAGCAAAATATCAAGTCGGCCACCGCCTATCCCAAGATCATTGCCGGTGTCCTGGTCCTGGTGGTACTTTTTCTTTTTTCCTTTGTTGTGCCCCGCTTTGAAAGCGTATTTTTTGGCATGGGAGCTGAACTGCCCCTGTTGACCCGGACGGTTCTTTTTCTGGGCCAAATCGGGGCAGATCATTGGCACCTTTTCATCCTTTCTTTGATCCTGCTGTTTCTCGCGTACCGCCTGGCCTTGAAAACAGAAAAGGGCATATACGCGAAAGATCGCCTTTTCTTTTTCATCCCTTACGTCAACGGATTCTACCGCAAGACCCTCATGGCCAAGTTTTGCCGAACCCTGGGGACCATGTTAAGCAGTGGGGTGGATCTGCTGCTGGCCCTGGAACTTGCCGGCCAGGTGACAGACAACAGGGAATTTGAAATGAAAATTGCGCAGAGCAAAAAATGGATCGTACAGGGATCCAGTGTCGCCGATGCCCTTGCCCGGACAGACTGTTTTCCACCCATGGTGCTTGGCCTGGTGCATACAGGAGAACAAACCGGGACCCTGGAAACGCTGCTGGGAAAATCGGCCTCCTTTTATGAGCAAGACGTGGAACATACGTTGAACCGCTTGGGTACTATCCTGGAGCCGGCCTTAATTCTGTTTATGGCGATCATCGTCGGTCTTGTTGTCATTTCCGTGCTTCTACCCATGTTTGAATTATTTACATATATATAAATAAATCAGGTGATCAAGCTTGCTCAGGAATAAAGCCTTTTTCCCCGCTTGCCTCGACTCACTGGATTTGCGCCAAAATTTGTTGCGGTGCTCGGGGTTTCAGGCAACCCCAAAACCCCCTCGCTACGCTCGCTCAAACAGATTGAGGCGGCTTTGCTGAAACCCCTGTGCGCCTTCTCATCAAGGCAAATCCTATGTTCGTCGAGGCAAGGGGGGAAAACAGCTGTGATCACTGACTAAAATTGATAGTCATATCAAAATAAAAGCGAAGTAAAGCCCGGTCTCTCTATTATGATGGCAAGTTCGAGCATCGGTTTCCCCATGCTTGTCGCAGGAGGCACTGATGAAGGGAAAGATGAAAAAGCTATTTCTGCTGCCCCATGATTGTCAACGGGGGTTTTCACTCATGGAAGTTGTCATCGCCCTGGCCCTGCTGGGATTGGTGAGCATTTCTTTGCTGTCGCTGCTGCTGAACAGCTACGCGTATCGCGGCGTAAACGCGAAGAAAACCCAGCTGGTGGGGTTGGCCCAGGAGCAGATGGAAAGCATTCGAGCCATGTCTTATGATGAGCTTTGGGAGTATGCCTGCAGTATAAACCCAAATTTTTCTCGCCCCGGGGAGATCGCCCGGGTCTGCTCTGAACCCGTGCCGGGTTATGAGGGTATGTTCCGCTCCCTGCAGCTTGAAGCGCAGTCCTTGCAGGTTGCCGGCCATCCTGTTGATGTCCTGAAAATCACCGTGGAAGCCCATTACCGCAGCCAGGGCTCCTCCGCACGGTCCGTTGTGTTCAATTCTCTCCTGAAGGATGACGAAAGTTGAAGGTTTCCACCCTGCAGTATAACCGCAAAGGGTTTACCCTGTTGGAGTGCGTCCTTGCAGTGGCCATCATGAGCCTCATCTTCATCGTCGCCTATTCCTTGTTTATTTTTGGCATTCGCACGTATGAAGCCGGCAGGCAAAAAGTTGATGTGCAGCAGAATGTGCGCATCGCCGCGGATTTTATTTTCCGGGAAGTTCGTTATGCCCAGACCCTGGAAGTTCCCAGCCCGACGGAAATCCGCTTCACTTTCCCCGGGGATGACAATCTTTATGCCATCAGGCTGAAAGGTGAGGAGATCGTCTTGCTCACCAACTTCGTGGAAAACAAGATCGCCTACCAGATCAAAGACCTGCAGTTTTCTTTTTGTGCCCGGCGCGGTATTGTAGGTTACCATATTCTTGGGGGACAAGACGATGATCATTATGCCCTGCAGGGGGCTTTCCAGGTGCGAAACCTGTAGCAAGGGGGGGGAACCAGTCGCGGTACTTATCTGAGATGAACGCCAAGGGCTCTGTCCTGATCACCGTCTTGATTCTCCTCAGTCTCATGCTTGTGCTGGGCGGTACGCTGCTGCAGTTGAGCTTGATTGACAGCAGGATCACCTTGAACCATGAGAAAAATATCACCGCGTATTATTATGCCCTTTCCGGTGTCGAGTTAGCCAAGGGTGTGTTAAAACAAGCCCCTTCATTTCAAGATGGTTTTTCCCGGGAAATGGGAGAGGGAAAGGTTAATGTGGAGGTGGAGTATTTTGCAGGAGAAGACCGGGATCAGTGGGTCGAGATCCATGCTACCGGGATAAGCGGCTGCGTCCAGGAATCGCTGTTCCTGCAATTTAAGACGGTGCCCTCAACCCCCGGTGACGCCCTGGACGCCGCCTCCCTGGGGTGGATTGATGCGGAGAACGGGGAACTGCTCAGCGATGCGGCGGCGCTGGATAGCGGGGCGGTCGCTATTCACGAAAATGCCCTGGCCGTGCATTCTGGCGGGCATTATGCCTACCAGGCACCCCATGTATTCTTTGAAAGCAATTCCAGTCTCTACCTGGAAGGCTGCAGCGTGGAGCTCTCGGCGGACACCCTTGTTTTTCGAGGAGATGTGGTCCTCTCCGGTGCAGATGCTCAATTGCAATTGAGGGGGTTCGGCCCGGAGGGCCTCCGGGTGCAATTTCTCCAGCCGGTACAAAATGATCAAGGCGTAGACCTGGTCGCAGCGGGGACCTACCATTTTTCGGAAGAATTCGTTCTTGAAGCCAGTACAGGGCTTCA
>PWWY01000138.1 GCA_003561325.1 Syntrophomonadaceae bacterium
ATAAGTTCATTTCCACGATTAAACCCCGTGAGACCCAAGGCCGTCCCAATATGATCCAACCTACCTGCCCCGCTACCTGAGACACCACCCCCATCAAAGCGAAATAAAAACTTTTCCTCTTTTCAATATTCTACAAACCCTTCTGTTTCCCTGCCAACACTCAGAGACTTGACTGCTACGGGTTATTGATTTTTCACCGGGTCTGTGCTATATTTATCAACAGCAACGCCTTTCGGAAGCGAACATGTCGGGGTGGCGGAATAGGCAGACGCGCACGGTTGAGGGCCGTGTGGTTAACACCATGTGGGTTCGACTCCCATCCCCGACACCAGGAAATTCCCTCTAAAAAGCTGGCAGGTTAACTGCCAGCTTTTTCCAACAGACAGAGATTCTTGGAATCGAACATTAACACGCGAAATCCCAGCCTGTCCGCGAGGGCCTTAAACGTTTGAGGCTGGAAAAAGGAAATATGGGTAGGGTCATGTCTGTACCACCACGTGTTAAATGCGCCGGCTTCCCCGGGGTGAAAGAGAGTCATGACAGCCAGGATCCCGCATGGGTTTAAATGGTCCCTGAGCATCCTTGTTGTTTCCAGCGGCTCCTTGAGGTGCTCAAAGACTTCGGTAGCCGTGATCAGGTCATACCGCTTCTGCTCGAAGATCCTTTCCGGGTAAAAATAGGGATCGTATACATCGACTTCAAACCCTCTTCGTCTGAGCAATTCGGCCAAAACGGGGCCTGGACCGCAGCCAAAATCCAGGATTCGCTTGATCCGCTCCTGGTAGGGAAAAATGGTTTTGCGGATGAACGCTTCAAACATCTTGACATAGCCTTCATTTTCCAGGGTGTTGTTGTGCTGCTTGTAGAGGGCGATCTCTTTCTCGGGAGAAACGATCTTTTTCTCATCGATAAAGATATACTGGCACCTGCTGCAGTAGAAATAGGAGATTTTAAATTTTTCATCCCAGAGGGGCCTTGCCCCTGCTGCACAAATTTTACAGCGCCTTGTTTCCACCCCACGTCCCCCTTACACGAACAAAAAAATAATTGGAATAAGCGATCCGGCGACGAAACCCCGGTGCCTTTTTCCAATCTGATCCCTTCCCGGGTTCCGTGCTGAACCCGGGAAAGCCGTTCTCCATGCCATGTGGAGAGCAAGATAAACAAGAACTCTAGCGCAAGTGTTCGTTTAATGAGAAGCTCCGAAAAATGTTTTCCTTCAATCTCAGCAGGAAAGATGCAGGCTGGGTTTCTTTTTTTAGGGACTCTTCACCCGCCAAGAGCTCGGCAATTTTAAGAAAGTTGCGGGCTGCTTCATGTCGGGGGTACTTCAGGATAAAGGGTTCCTGCTTCTTGATTGAACGCAAAACCGCCTTGCTGCTGGGGATGTGACCCAAAAATTCGACATGAACATCCAGGAATTGCCGGGAAGCGGAGTTGATGGCCGTCCAGATTAAATGCGCTTCATCTGGTTTTTCCGTTTTATTCACTACGAGCTTCAAGCGGCTTTTGATCTTGAAGAAAGCCAGCACCTTGATCAGGGCGTAAACATCCATGATCACATGGGGCTCCGGGGAAGCCACCAGGACAATTTCGTCGGCTGCCATTAAAAAATTCGTCACATTGCGGGAGACCCCCGCCCCGGTATCCAGCAAAAGGAAATCCGCCATGTTGTTTAAGTTGTTAAAAGCAGCGATGAGGCGGCTAAACTGCCATTCTTTCAAGTTGGCCAGGTTTTGTAAACCCGAGCCGCCCGGCACCAGCAATACGCCTTCGGGCCCTTTAACCAGGATGTCCTCAATATCCTTTTCCCCTTTGAGAATATGGTTCAGGTTGTACGGCGCCTCCAGGTTGAGCAAGGTATCGATATCCGCCGTTCCCAGGTCGGCATCGATCAAGCAGCATTTTTTCCCCAGAAGCTGGAGACCCAGGGCAACGTTAATGATCACCGTGCTTTTCCCCCCCCCGCCTTTCCCACTGCTGAAGGCGATCACGCGGACACCTGTTTGCTTTTCCCCTTTTCCACGGGAAATCGCACCCGGTTTGGCGATGGTCAGCGTACGCAAACCCCGAAAATTCCTGTCCAGGACTTCAGTGGTAAATTTACGATCACTACCCTGTAAGAATTCGATGTCGATGATGGTACTGATCGGCAGGGGGACAAAACGCTTGCCGTCCTCGGGCATGGCAATAATCCAGGAATTTTCGCCGCGGGTTAATACTCTGGTGAGGTAAGGACCTTTATAAATGGGATTATGAGGGATAATCCGAATTTCCTGCTCGTTATCTTCAACTCTCAAATTTCACGTTCTTCCTCTCCCAATTTGTATGTATACATTTCCATACAAGGGCCGTTGTTTCCTGTTACTCTAAAAGAATTATCAACAAATTTTTCTTCAACCAAAAAAAGGAAAGCCCGCCTCCGTGAGATCACGCTCTCCAAGAACTTTAACGGTTTCAATCTTGAGGCAGCCGATCCCTTGATGCCCGCTCGTGGCGGCCTGCCAGGAAAACTCACTCTTTTTTTTGCTTTTGCAGTTCTTCCAGCGCTATTTCTAAGTCTTCCAGTTCCTGGACCTGGGCCGGCTTGACCGAGTGAAAAGGCCAGCGTTTTTTTACATCCTCTATTTTTCGAGCAAGCTCTTCCATGCGCTCATCGATGGACGCCATATCGTTCACACCGCCTTGTCGGCACTATGCAGGCGCTGTACTGCCGTGGAATCACTGCCGGGATTAACCGGGATGGTTTCCCTGAAAGTTTTTAATGTTTTAGGATTCATGACATGATAGAATAATAAACAATAACATAGACGGGAAGGATGAATGGCTATGAAATCATACGCGGATATTTATGCCGATGTCCTGCACCTCTTGAAAAAAGAAAAATTCTGTTCTTTGGCCACCAGCTATGGAAACAACCCCCATGTTTGCCTGATGAATTTTACGTATTTGGCAGAAGAGGACCTGATGATTCTCAGCAGCCGCACGGATACGACCAAGGTGCTGCACATGGGAAAAAATCCTTCTGTGGCCGTACTGCTGTACAGCCTGGGAGGGCAGGGAGAAGAATCAAGGAGCTGTACCCTCTATGGAAAAGCAACCATTCTGCCCGCGGAAAACGACCGGTTTTACCGGAAAGCCCATCACAAACATCACCCTACCATGGGCGCTTTTATCATGGGCGAGAACATTTCCATCATTACCGTGCGCATTGAACACGCAGCCTTATCTGATCAGGCAGACCATGTCCAAACCTGGTCTGCCGCCCCAGATCTCAAACATGATTCCTCAACATGAGTTCCGCGGGATGGGGCGCCAGGTAGAATTGACTCTTTAAGTAAGAAACGTCATACTTTCGCACATAATGGTTGACCAGAGTTAAAGGCACCGTGAGCGGCACCAGGGATTTA
>PWWY01000078.1 GCA_003561325.1 Syntrophomonadaceae bacterium
AACCTGGGCAGGCTCATCCATCACGGCATTACCCGCTCGAACTCCGACATGATCCTGGCCGGCGCTCTGATCGTTTCCGTGGTCGCCCTGTGCCTGGACATGTTGATGGGACTGCTGGAAAGGAAACTTGTTTCGCCGGGCCTGCGTTACCAGCAGCGAGAATAAAGAGGGAGTTGTTTTATTTGATCGAACTGCAAGAGGTTTCGAAAACCTTTCCCGGCGCCGGCGCCCCTGCGGTGAAGCGTGTATCCCTGCAGGTAAAATCCGGTGAAATCTGTGCCCTGGTAGGGCCATCAGGCTGCGGTAAGACCACGATCCTGCGCATGATCAACCGCCTGGTGGAACCGTCATCCGGCTCTGTGTTCATCGAAGGCCGGGATATCATGAAGGCAAATCCGGATCACCTGCGCCGCGGGATTGGCTATGTGATCCAGCAAATAGGTTTGCTCCCTCACCGCACGGTAGAAGAAAACGTCGCCCTGGTACCTCGCCTGCTCAAGTGGCCTGAAGGGCGCATCAAGGAAAGGATTGAAGAGCTCCTGGAAAAAGTGGGGCTCGACACCGAAGAGGTACGAAAAAAGTACCCGTACCAGCTGAGCGGCGGGCAAATGCAGCGCATCGGCGTGGCCCGGGCCCTGGCCGTGGATCCTCCCGTGATGCTCATGGATGAACCGTTTGGGGCCGTGGATCCCATTGTGCGCCTGCGGCTCCAGGATGAGTTTTTGAAACTTCAACAGTCCTTCAAAAAGACCATCTGCTTTGTGACCCACGACATGGATGAAGCGATGAAAATGGGGGATAAAATCGCCATCATGAACGGTGGCTTCCTGGTTCAGCACGGCACTCCCCGGGAAATCTTAGCCCAACCGGCCAACTCCTTCGTGCAAGACCTGGTTGGAGAGGACAGGGGGGTTAAGCTGCTGGACCTGGTGAGGGTTGAGACCCTGATGCTGCCCCGTGAGACGGGTACTGCAAATGGAAGAAGTGTCCAGGCCTTGGATTCGGCAAAAAAAGCCCTGGAAGTGATGCTGGAACACAACGTAGACGGGGTAACCGTCTGCCGTGAAAAACAGGTGGTGGGTATTCTTACCTGGGAAACGATCAAAACCTACGTGCATCAAGCGGGGAGTGAAGCCGGTGGATAGCCAGCTTTTCCTGGATACTTTGCTGCAGCGCTCTCCTCCCCATATCCTGGAGCATGCCAGGCTGGTCCTGGTCCCCCTGGGGTTGGCCGTTTTGCTGGCTTTTCCCATCGGCGTTTTTTTAACCCGCCCTCAATATCGCCGCTACGCGGGCCGGGTGATGGCCGTGCTCAATGCCGGCCAGACAGTGCCGCCCCTGGCGGTGATCGCTGTTTTTTTACCCTTTTTAGGCCTGGGTTTTCGCCCCGCCGTCATTGCCCTGACGATTTACGCCCTGCTGCCCATTGCCCGCAATACCATTGCAGGTATTTCTTCGGTTTCCGAGGATGTCAAGGAGGCGGCACGGGGAATGGGCATGACCCCCTGGGAGGTGTTTACCCAGGTGGAGTTACTCCTGGGCCTGCCGGTGATCATGGTGGGCATCAAAACCTCGGCCGTGCTCACTGTGGGGACGGCCGTTCTCGCCGCCCTGGTGGGAGGTCGGGGAATGGGAGCGGTTATTTTCGCCGGGATCAATTTTTTCCGCCCCGAGTTAATTTTGGCAGGGACCTTGATTATCGGTTTGATGGCCATTATCCTGGAACGTCTCCTCACCCTGGCGGAGTGGTTTATTCTCCCCCGGCATCTGCGTTGAAATTTCCAGCAGAGAAAACCTTGCCGGGTGTGTTAAACCTCTTTGGAGGACCACAGGGTGCGGCTGGGGCGTATCTTTGCAGGCTGGCAAAAAATTATTATGAAAGGAGCTACGCAAAAAATGAAAAGGTCAACTTGGAAAGGCGCTGTGCTCACGGGATTGCTGCTGCTGGTCTGGCTGGCAGCCTGGGGATGCGCATCCCCGGCGGCCCCGGATGAAGCCCCTGAGGAACGTATACCCATCGTGGTTAGCTCGAAAACGTTTGGGGAAGCGCTGACCCTGGGAGAGATGACAGCCGCCTTGCTGCGGGACCGGGGTTATGAAGTGGTTGACGAAATTGGCTTGGGGGAAGTGGCCGTGATCCGTCCGGCCATAGAGACTGGACAGGTCGACGTCTACTGGGAATATACGGGCACCGGTTTGATGAACTTGATGCAATACGGTGAAGTTGTGACGGACCCTGAAGAAACCTATCAACTGGTGAAAGAATGGGACCGGGAAAACCACAACCTGGTGTGGCTGGATTACGCGCCGGCCAATAACACCTTTGTGCTATTTATTTCCCAGGAAGTCAAGGAAGAATACGGTTGGTCCACCATTTCCCAGCTGGCGGATTATGTGGGGGACGGGGAGAACGAACTCAAGCTGGCTACCCCGGCGGAATGGACTGAACGCGAGGATGGACTGCCCAATTTCCAGGAACACTATGATTTCCGGTTTCGCGACGGCGATCTCGAAATCGTTGAACTGGGCCTGGCTTACGAAGCGGTAGGAAGGGGACTGGCCCAGGTGGGAGTCGGAGATGCCACGGAAGGGCGGATCGCCTATTTTGACCTGGTCGTGCTGGAAGACGATCGGCAGTTTTTCCCTGCCTATAACCCGGCGCCCGTGATTCGACAGGAAGTGCTTGATGTCTACCCCGAGCTGGAAGATCTTTTCCAAGAGTTGTCTGCCCTGCTGGACGCGGAAACCCTGACGCTGTTAAACAAAAAGGTGGCCGTTGATGGAATGCAACCCGATGAAGTGGCCCGGGAATTCCTTCAGGAACAAGGCCTGATCAGCAGCTAGCCTCGCGCACTGCATGAGCGACCATTTATCCCTGGAGCGGAGAGGGTTCGAAAACGATGAAAATCCTGCTGGTAGACGATTCCATCCGCACGCGCTTGCTGCTGGAAAAGACCCTGGAAGAGGCCGGTTACAACAATTTGGTCACGGCCGGTTCAGCCGCCGAGGCCTTTGGAGTCTTGGGTCTGCACGATCCGGCAGTAGAAGTAGATGTGGATCTGATCATCATGGATATCTTAATGCCTGGAATGGATGGCATTGAAGCCTGCAGCCATATTAAAGAACAAGCACATCTCCGCGATATCCCCGTGATCCTGATCACCTCAAAAAACGAAACGGGTTTCCTGAAGGAGGCCTTCAAAGCGGGGGCCGTGGATTACATTGTCAAGCCCCTGGATAAAGTGGAACTGCTGGTGCGTGTGCGCTCCTTGCTCCTGCTTAAAGAAGAAATGGATAGAAGAAAAACCCGGGAGCAGGAACTGCTGGAAGTGACCCGCATGCTGGAAGAAGCCAACCACAAGTTGAAAGAACAGACCGCCATGGACGGCCTGACCGGGAT
>PWWY01000065.1 GCA_003561325.1 Syntrophomonadaceae bacterium
CGTCTTTCCTTCCACTGGTCCAAAGATTCGTAGTGGTCGCCGCTCGAAGACACCACGACACCGTTGGGGGTCAGGATGTCGAACTGGTCATCCTCGGCAGGCATGTGCAGGGCGATGGGGTCCGCCAGTCCGTTGTCGATGTACCAACCGATCACAGGCACCAGGGTCAGGTTGTCGTAGTCCGGAAGCTGTTCGTCCTGGTTCCAAGAGGGCAGGATGAAGTAGAACGGACGGGCCTCGGGCAGCAGCGTTGCCGATAGCCGGGCGCGCTCGAACTGAAACGCATCGGCGCGCGCGGAATAGATGCCTTCTGGTGTTTCGTACTCGATGTAATAACAGGCGTCGGCCGGGGTGGTCCCACGGCGATGAACGGACACAATCCGGTTGTCTGGAATCATCCCCTTGGTGGTTTCAATCAGCTTCATGTGTGACCTCGTGCGGTGATGTTGGTGTTGTCCTGGGCATATCGGTCCAGGTTATGTCCAGGTTCGAGCGTCTGTAAGTGCCTGTTTTTAAGGCTCGGTCCAAGATGTCCAGGTTGTCTCTCTATTCTATTCACTACTACTACTTTTCCTTTTCTATGTTTTACAATTTGGAATAACCTGGACATCTTGGACCGGCCTTCAAAATCAATAGGTTACAGATGACCGAAACCTGGACCGAACCCCGCTTTTCTGGCGCCGTCCTTCTAGGAGGGGACCGGGGCGGGCGGGTCGGTCACAGGAGCCAGAAACCTTTCCAGAGACGGTCGCGTTTACCGTCCGGTCCGACGGCCGCGGGGCGTATCTGCCGGACATTGGGTAAGGTGGCGATCAGGTCGCGGGCGAAGATGTGCTCCGGTGTGTCGCGCGCACCGTGGTCGTGGCACCACTCTTGAAAGGCTTGGTAGACGCTCTTTTTGTCCGCCGTTCCTTCGGGATCAAGGCGAAGATGATCTTCAATAAATTCTCGGATGGGTGCGTTCAGTTTTCCCGCACTCTCCAGCAGCTCCGCGCCGGTCGCGGGCTGGGGAATCCGGAAGCCGTCGTTCACCAGGTTTCGGTAGCCTTCCACTGCCCAGCGGAGTATTCCGGGAAGCTCATCCTCTAGACGGCTGCCCAGCGTCAGGTCTTCACGTCCGACCCACGATTCCTTGAAGTGCAGAATCCGGGTTCTCGCGACGATCGCGCCTGATGTGTCTGGCAGTCTCGGGAGCTCGTTTGCGAGCAACATGATTCTGGTCGGAAGGCGACCGGACCAGGCGCCTTTCCACTTGCGCGGGACAGTGACCAGTCCCTCTCCGACGATGGTAAGTAGCCGTTCCGTGGCCACCGTTGCGTCCTTGTTTGGGACGCGTGCGTCGTCAATGATGGCCAAAGGTCGATCTACCAGCGGTTCAATCCCAAACGTCTCTGTGAAGGAGACCAGGCTCGGTCCGGCCACTGCATCGTCCCCCAGTAGCGCGCGTAATACCCGAGCGATCAACCCCTTACCGCCTCGCGTTTGTCCGATCAGCCAGAGCATGATCTGCAGCCTGGTGTCTTGAGTCAGGCAGTAGGCAAACCAGCGGCGCAACGCCTCGATGGACTCGGGGTCTTCGGGGAAGATGTCGTTGAGAAACTTGAACCAGGTCTTCGGTGGTGGGGCGTTGGGGTCATACCTGTGAGGTAGTGCCCTGGTGACGTACAGCATGGGCGTGGCTGAAGTCGTGTTTCCCGTCTTCGGGTTGATGACCATGCCCTGTGCGGGGATCAGGCGCGCGGGATCGACGTCGGACCACACGTGTCCTTGGTCCAGCCATGCGGGCGGAATTACCCGCTCATCGAGGTGGCAGATAGCCTTCAGGGCGTCGAGGCAATCTGTTACGCGGCGGGCGGTCGGGTTGAAAGGATCGCCGTCGGGTGTCGACGCTGTGTCCAGGTACAGGTACAGACCCGACCGCAATCCGGCATCCTCCACTTGCGGGTAGGCGGAGCCATCCCACCGTCGCCAGTCCCCTCGATGCGCCAGGAGGGTATAGGGGTCGTCCTGGGTCCCACCAGGGCGGATGAAATTCGCGGCCGCATAGGTTCGGGCGACCTGCAGCGGGGCGCGGGGGTTGAGGCGCGGACCGGACCGAGCATCGCCGATCGGCGTCACGCTCTCTCTTCGGCTTGTCATTCATCCCCCGGTTTGATCGCGCGGGGTTGCTCTAGAGAGAGCGAGCGGACCTCCTGTAGGGGGTCGATCGCCGCTCGCACCTCGCACGCGACCCAGTACCAGATGCTGCTCTGGTGATCGTCGCGGGTTTCTGCAGGTCCGGCGCCGTAGAGGTCAACGAACGCGCGCGAGATTGCCTCGATGGTCATCAGCCGGAGACGGCGCTTGTCTACCAGGTCGGAGATAATCTGGTCGGTGCTGGGGACGCTCATGGCGAGCCCCTGAGTGCTTCGTGTCTCTCGACTTCTTCTGTAACCCACCGGGTTGTATTGGGTCCGATCTTCCTCGGACGGGGGAGAATGCCCGACTTCGACCAGTTCCAAATGGTACCCCTTGACACCCCATACCGGCGCGCCAAGTCCCTGTCACTACTGTATTTGCCTGCTTTGGCCACGTTCGAACCTCCTTGGGTTTTCTTGAACGTGGCAACACAATCCCACCGACACGGCGATGGGTGGCACTGGCTAATTCAGTCTATTTCGGCGGAAATAGCACTTGCAGCACCTCTTCGAAGACGGAACGCACGCTTCGGCTCGCGGGGCGCCCGGTCACGGCGGTGAACACGCGCCCAAGGCGCTGAATCTTCCGCGCGGTCTTTCCCTCGGCCGGACCTCTCCTTACGGGATACTCGTCCAGGACCGCATTGGCGGCGACGGCGACGTCGTGGAGGGTGTTGGCCAGTGTACCCAGGTCAATGTCGCGGCCGGTCTGGACGAAGTGCAGCTGCCGCAGCAAGGCGGCCTGTTGATCGTTTAGCGTCCCATCGATGTGTTGCGCCAGGCGTTCGGCCTGGTCGGCCAGCTGGGAGACGGTCTCTCGTTGCTCGGTCGCGCTTCCTGCGGCCGCGTCCACCTTCTCTGCAGCCTCGTGAGTGTCAAGCATGCGTTCGGCCTGGTCGGCGAATCGGTGCCCGTGGTCCTCGCCGAGCAGGTCCACCAGTGCCGCGCGTTGGCCTGGTGTCAGCTGCTTGGCTTTCGGCCATTCCCATACCGATGTCGGTTTAGGCATGACGGGCACCTCGCAGCGCCACCACGCCACCGTGGGGTGGTGGGGACGTGATGAACCTTGACCAGTCGCGCATCAGGTGACGGCGCTTGGTCAGTAGGTCGCCGCGGCGGTAGGCGCGTTCGACGGCGCTGGGGATCGCGTGCGCCAGGGCCATTTCTGCCACCTCGTGCGGGTAGCTGGTGA
>PWWY01000096.1 GCA_003561325.1 Syntrophomonadaceae bacterium
CCCCCATCGGGCGCGCCAACAGGGGGACGCTGAAAGACACCAGGCCGGAAGATTTGGCCGCCCTGGTGATTAACGAAAGTATCAAGCGAGCCAACGGTTTGAAGCCCGAGGACGTCGATGACGTGATCCTGGGCTGTGCCTTCCCGGAAGGCGAACAGGGCATGAACGTGGGCCGGATCGCCTGCCAGCGAGCGGGGCTGCCTTCATCGGTGCCCGGCTATACTGTTAACCGCTTCTGTTCCTCGGGCTTGCAGAGCATTGCCCTGGCCGCATCGCAGGTTCAGATCGGCGCGGCCGAGATCATCGTGGCAGGGGGCGTGGAGAGCATGAGCATGGTACCCATGGGGGGCAACAAGCTGGCCCCGAACCCCTACCTGGCCGATCACTACCCCCAGGCTTATATCAACATGGGGCTGACCGCGGAAAATGTGGCGGAACGATACCAGGTAAGCCGGGAGGATCAGGACCGCTTTGCCGCCTCCAGCCATCAAAAAGCCGCCGCGGCGATCCAGGAAGGCAAATTCAAAGACGAGATTGTCCCGGTCCCGGTGAAGCAGCGGGGCGTTGACGGCAAGGGGAGATTTTTTGAGAAAGAAATCATTTTCGACACCGACGAAGGTGTGCGTCCCGACTCTACCCCGGAGGGATTGAGCAAACTGCGGCCGGCTTTCAAGCAGGGCGGCGTAGTCACTGCGGGGAACTCATCCCAGGTCAATGACGGGGCCGCTGCGGTTGTCGTCATGTCCAAGGAAAAGGCTGCTGAACTGGGCTTAACGCACCTGGTTTACTTCAAGAGTTTTGCTGTCGGCGGTGTGGACCCCGATGTCATGGGGATTGGGCCTGTTGTTGCCATTCCCAAGGCGTTAAAGCTGGCCGGGCTCAAACAGGAAGAAATCGATGTCTTTGAGCTCAATGAAGCTTTTGCCGCCCAGGCCCTGGCCGTGATCAAGGAACTGGGACTGGATGCGAGCAAAATCAATCTAAACGGCGGCGCCATTGCCCTGGGTCACCCCCTGGGCTGCACCGGCGCCAAGCTCACGGTGACCCTGATTTATGAAATGATGCGCCAAAACGCCAGGTACGGGGCTGTGTCCATGTGAATCGGTGGAGGCATGGGTGCAGCGGGGATTTTTGAGCGCAGGTAAGAACGAAAGATGATAGACTGAAAGGAGTGTCGTTTCATGTCCAAGGAATTAATTAAAGGCGGGGCTTTTCTCATCAGCCAGTCCCATGCCGAAGATGTATTTACGCCCGAAGATTTTGACCAGACGCATAAAATGATTGACAGTATGAGCAGGGATTTTGTCCATGACAAGGTGCTCCCCAAGACCGATGAAATTGAGGCCATGGAAGAAGGTGTGATCGTGAACCTGCTCAAGGAAGCGGGCGAGCTGGGGCTGCTGGGGGTTGATATTCCTGAAAAATACGGCGGGGAAGAAGGGGATAAAATATCTACCCTGATCGTGACGGAAAACCTTTCGTTGAATGGTTCTTTCGCCACCGCTTTTGGTGCCCACACAGGAATCGGTACCCTGCCCATCGTGCTGTTTGGAAACGAGGAGCAGAAAGCCAAGTACCTGCCCGGCCTGGCCAGCGGGGAAAAAATCGCCGCCTATGCCTTAACGGAACCGGAAGCCGGCTCCGATGCCTTGAACTGCAAAACCCGGGCCATGCTCAGTGACTGCGGGAACTACTATATTTTAAATGGGGCCAAGCAGTACATCACCAACGCGTCCTGGGCGCACGTGATCGTCACGTACGCCAAGATCGACAACGAAAAGTTTACCGCGTTTATCGTCGACGGGGACAGCCCCGGCGTCAGCATTGACCCGGAAGAAAAGAAGATGGGTTTGAAAGGGTCTTCTACCTGCAGCGTGATCTTTGAAGACGCCAAGATCCCCGTGGAGAACGTCCTCTGGGAGATCGGCAAGGGACACCAGGTGGCTTTCAACATCTTGAATATCGGGCGCTTCAAGCTGGGTGCCGGGTGCGCAGGTGCCGGCAAATACGTGCTGGCCAACGCGGTGGATTATGCGCTGCAGCGCCACCAGTTCAATATGCCCATCGCCAAGTTCGGCCTGATTAAAGGCAAGGTTGCCGACATGGCGATCCTGAATTACGTCATGGAAAGCATGCTCTACCGCACCGGCGGCCTGATCGAAGAACTGCTCTCTTCCCTCGACCTGGAGGGGGAAGGTGCCGGCAAGAAGATCGCCGACGGCATCCAGGAATACGCCATTGAATGTTCCATCAACAAGATCTTCTGCTCTGAGGCCTTTGACTTTATCGCCGACGAAGGGGTGCAGATCTACGGCGGTTACGGTTACAGCATGGAATATCCCATGGAGCGGGCGTACCGCGACAGCCGTATTAACCGTATCTTCGAAGGGACCAACGAGATCAACCGCCTGATCATCCCGGCTACCCTGATGCGGAAAGCGATGAAGGGTGAGATCGCCCTTATCCAGGCAGCGCAAAAACTCCAGGAAGACCTGATGATGCCCATGATGCCCGAACTGTCCGACGAGGCCCTGGCGGAACAGGAAAACCTCATTGAAAACATGAAGAAAGTGTTCCTGATGGTCTCCGGGACAGCGGTACAAAAATTCGGGTAAGCGATCCAGAAGGAACAGGAAATCCTGGGGCGCATGGCCGACATGGCCATCCTGGTCTTCGCCGCGGAAAGCGCCTACCTGCGCGCCAAGAAAATCGTGCAGCAAAAAGGCGAGGCTGCTGCCGAGCTGGCCATCAAAATAACCGAGTGCTTTGTGGCCGAGGCCGTACCCAAATTCGACCTGTGGGGTAAAGAAGTGTTGGCCGCCATGGAAGAAGGCGATACCAGGCGCACCATGCTTTCTGCCTTGCGCAAGCTGACCCGTTTCGAGCCCCTTAACCTCTACGAACGCAAACGCTACATTGCCAATGAAATGTACGAAGCCAAGAAATACTTTGTCTTGAAGTAAGCGGGTTTGCCTTTGCTGAAGGGCCTGGCCTTGACGGCCGGGCTGCTTCAGCGTTATGGTGAAAGCTGGAAAGGGGGAGTTGTGCCTGGTGGACTTCAAGGACAAGGACAACTTCACAACAGCCATTCAAACGATTTTCCCCAAGCTGATGCATTACCTGCAGACGGAAGAAAGCCGTGAATTGACCGGCCTGGAGATCACGCCGGGGCAGGTGAATGCCCTGCTGGTGCTGTACTTTAATGAAAGCTTGACGATGGGGGAGCTCAGCCAGGAACTGTTCCTGGCTGAAAGCGCGGTAACACGCATGGTCAACCGCCTGGTCAAGCTTAACCTGGTTCGCCGTTACGGGGATGAAAAGGACAGACGCATCGTCCGGGTCTCCCTGACATCTTTCGGCCGTCAG
>PWWY01000142.1 GCA_003561325.1 Syntrophomonadaceae bacterium
GGTTGTTGCGCAGCACAGGGCCGTCGTATTCGGTCATCACTTCGGAGAGAACCTGCTCCGCCTCTGCGAAGCGGTGTTGATCCATCAGCCTTGTCGCCTGCTCCTGGATCGCGATCAAGCTCCGGCTGCTCTGGCAGCACTTCTTGTACTTTTTCCCGCTGCCACAGGGGCAGGGATCGTTTCGGCCTATTTTTTTCATCTCCGCGTGCGCCCCTCCTATTTGAAAGTTCCCCCGTGGCGCCAGAGAGCGCCATTGGGCCGGTATTAATCATCGCGTTTTTACAAACCACCCCGGGTCGAGATGATGCTTAGCAGCACCCGGGAGCAGCTCCGCTGCGCAATCTTGACCGCATAACTTCCTGGTAAACTGTGCTAAGGGGGCTCAAAGCTGCCCGAGGCAGTACACCGCGCTGTTAATGACCTCACCCCTGCCGTGCTAAAAAACCCGTATGAGGTATTCTATAGAAGAAGACCACCCGGGTTTAGAATCCTTACAATTGTCGGCGTGTTTTCACCGGGAACCGATAACCGGCCGGTAAAATTGCACGAATACATGCGTATCCGCTGGAGTTAGAAGCGGCTTCGCTCTGGGATGCTGCCGTGACGAGACACAAAAACGCCCACGAACATGATTACCTGGCCGCCGCGCCCAGCACCCAGGGTTTTTGGATCACCTGCTTGAGTAGTTCATGTTCAATCAACAAATTTGTTTCCTGGATCGTGAACTGCTCCCGGGCGGCTTCCAATTCAAAAAAGTCGTAAGCGGTAACCAACCCTGCTGCAAAGCGGGCCTGCTGGGCCTGCAGCTCCCGCTCTAACTCCTCAAGGCGGCTCATCAATTTTTCCTTTTCCTGTTCCATAGAGCGAATGGAGCGGTAGATGTCACGCGTATTTTGCTCCAGCTGCCTCCTGGTGTCCCGGTAGTCATCTTCGGCCATGCTAATACTTTTTTCCTTAGCTTCCAAAGGCTCAGGACCTCTTAAGGGGTCCGTATCTTCTCCTTCCAAGTCTAACTGCCGGTGTATCTTGACATCGTAGCGAGCCAGTTCAATTTGCTGTTCCGCCAGCCAGAGGGCGATATTGTTTTCCGTGGCGCGGGCGACATAGAGATTCACCCCCAGGTCCCTCAACGGCTCCCAGTCGGGCACATCCACCAGCAGCGGCCGCTCCTGCAGCGGCAAACCAAGCAGGCGATTCAACCGCTCATACGCCCCTTGTAAATCCTGTTCCCTGGACTTTAATTCGGCCGCCGCGTTCTCCAGGGCCGACCGCGCCCGTAGATAGTCCAGGCGGCTGGCTGCGCCCAATCTATACAAGATTGAGGCCCTATCAGCATTTTTCTCCGCACGCTCCAGTTCCTGCCGGGCATACTCCACGGCAGCTTTTTCCCGGAAAATGTCGAGATAAAGCCTGGTCGTATCATAACCCAGGCGGTCCTTGAGAAGATCTATTTCTCTTTGCGACATGCGCCATTGAAGATCTTTTTGAATCACGTTTAAAGACATGAGGTACTCCAGGGTGGGGATGATGGGATCCATGTCATCCCAGTCCTCCATAGCTTTCTCCCTAACGATATAAGCTTTTTCAGACCCCGTTACGGCCCGGCGAATCTGAAAACTGTTCCCAAAAACCCGCTCGATGCTCTCCTCCAGGGTAAGGGTGATTTGTTCATCCTCAAAATTTTCATTTACGGCCAATACAGAAGTTCCGGCTGAAAGTATTAGGATAAGCGTAAAAATAAAAGCTCCGATTGTCTTATTCATGAGCATAAACATCCTCTCTGGTTGGATCCCGGTTGGAGAAATAATGGCACAGTGTAGCATATAATCCACCTTTATATGTTGCATAATACCGTATTCCTGAGTGGATGTCAATCAAACCTTGGGTGAAGTATGAACACGCTTGCTACCATTTACAGCTTCTTCTACTCCTATCTTGAATAACTCCCCATCCTACATTAAAGAGTGGGACAATGAAGAGGATATGCCGGCGTCATTAATCCTTGCATTACGCTTTATGGCTCCGCTTTAATGATGAGCAGGGTAGAATTTCAGTGATGATGGAGAATTAAATAGGGGAGACCGCCTATATCCAGCGATTTCCCCTACGATGATTTTTCAACTCTGTATCATATATTCACACACTACCAGTCCACCCAATCCCCGTCACCGTCCCAGAAACCTTCCAGGTTCTCATTGACCCAGGTGATATCTACAGGAGCATCGTATACCTGAGAACGGATGTTGAACAACATGCCGCCCATCCATAAGAACAGGTTCTCGGGGTCTACCTGCAAAGCAGCACCTATACCGGTTCCTGCCTCTACGCGGTAATTCCGGATGTAGTCGATGGTGAAGCCCTGGCCGCCGATCATGAGCGTATCGTTCAGGCCTTCCGGCAACTTGAAGTACCCACATGAAAAGGATAAGACCGGCCATTGGTATTGGGTGGTTTTGCCGTCCCACTGGGCATAGGGGTAGAAGGTGCCGGGTTCGTTCCAGGTAAAGGTGAGCTGGCCGGAAGCACCTGTCTGCCCCACCGGCTCCCCGGGGGCCACGGGGTTACCAAATTCGTCCGCTGTATCGCTGACAAAAATCTCGGCGCCTTCCACGGCAGTCGAATCGCCGCTGCCGTCGGTGTAGAGCACCACAGCGGTCAGGCTGTCCCCCGGCTCGATCTCGTCCAGGTCGAGCGCCAGGGAGAGCGAATACAGGTCCAGGTTGAAGTTGACAAAATGCAACGCATCGCCAGTGGAAAGATCATACTCGGTTGCGCCAACCCAGGGGGAGGACTCGTTGACGTAATACATCCAGCTGTTTTCGTCGGCTTCGTTGTCACCAATCTGGTAGACAAATAGACCCCAGTCTCCCTCTGTAATCTCGATGTCGATGCCCTCTTCCTGGCAGTAATAGGCCAGCGCCCCCATGGCCGTATGCCGGTCCAGGGTTTGGCTGTCCAGGGTTTGGCTGCCCACGGTTACCTCACCTGCGGGCACTTCATAGGCAGCAGCCTCAAATACATCGCCCCCCATGCCCGTGGCACGAAGATCTACGGTCAGGGAAAGCGTTTCATTCATATTATTCACTTCACTATCTTCATTAGAATCCACAGCAACCGCCATGGGTGCAGCAAGCGACAGGATCATCACGAAACTTAGAAACCAGGCGAAACTTTTCATTCGTTTGGCTCTCAAGCCGGGCCAAAACATGGCAAAACACCTCCGGTATGATATTGGGGAACACGAATTTCTGGAATGAAATAGAGTAGGGAAACCATTCGCATGGCTTCCCCCTCATCAAACCGCACGTGCCCTATTAAGGCATACGGCTTACCAACGCGATTGGATTCGCTTAATCGTTTGCTAAC
>PWWY01000209.1 GCA_003561325.1 Syntrophomonadaceae bacterium
GAAATGCAGCGTCCCTGATGGCAGGAGATCAAACGGGTGAATACCCGGCAACAGGCGGTCACCCGGTATTCACTTCAACCAACCCGCAAGCCAGCGGGGAGAACATCAAACCGTGGAAAGCCTTCTGGTTCCCCTTTGCCTTGACCATATTCTGTTTTTACATTTTGGCGTGGGAAGCTCACGCCATCGTATTTACTGTGATCAAGGAGGAGAGTACCTTTCTTCCCATCGTCGGCCAGGCCATCTATGCCTTAACCTTTTTGCTTGCCGGCTATTACCTGGACAAAGAAAAAGAGATAGAAAAGATGGCCATCTTTGGCCTCGTCGTGCTGGGCTGCAGCTTTCTGCTGTTTCCCGTTGCCCTGCCGGCAGGGGCTTTGTGGCCCCTCTATGCCCTTCTTGAGGCCAGTTACGGCTTTATCGACCTCTTCATGTGGGTTTCTTTGGCATATTTCTGCCAGCTCCTACGGGGAGATCCCAGGGCTTATTATGCACGGGGATTATTATTGAACATCTTTTTTATCATGATCGGCATTATCCTGATGCCCCTGCTGACATTCAGCTTTGAAGGGGAAGGGTATTTTATTCTCTCCCTGGCAGCCGGCATCATCTTGTTTATCGGGATCTTACCCGCGTTATCCCTGAGGAAGCTCCGCCTGGCCGGTCATACCACGGTGGGCCTGTCAAACATCATCGAACAGGAGATGGCAAGGCTAACGATCCGGCAGGATTTGCCGATCGATGATTTTACCCAAAAAGAAAAGGAAATCCTGATCCTGCTGCTGGCTGACCGGAAAAATCCCGAAATTGCAGAAAAACTGGGAATCAGCAAGAATACCTTAAAAACACATATTCGGAATATCTACAGGAAAGCCCTGGTTAAAAACCGCTCGGAACTGTTGTTTAAATTCGCCGAACTGAAGAAGGAGTTGGATTACTAGAAGCGTTCATGTGACCATCTATTGGATGCAAAGATCTTGCTGAGTGACTGCCTGATCAAGTGAAGTGAACAAGCACACGTTGGAAGGCTCCAAGCTTTATTGGAGTTTTTTTGTGCTGTATCACCCCAGGGGTGATGTTAAGCCGATCGTCAGGTGTTAAAATATTAAAGTCTGGTATTTATTTAGAAAGGTTATGCCGTTTCACATTACAATTGCGTTTCATTTTGTCGCACTGAAGTTGTATCCACAAGATATTTCAAATTAATTAACGGGAGTTGATAGTTCATGAAACGCTCATTGGGCACGTTAGTAGGACTGATTGGTGGTGGTATTGGCATTCTAACAGGAATCATATTGCTATTTATAGGTAGTAACTACCAGCTAACCATGGACACCCTTTTCTTTGAAGATTGGTCTTTTGGCACCCTCGGGCTGTTAGTGTTGGTTTTTTCTTTAATCCTTGTTACAGGTGCCCTTCTCGCACGAAAAAATTTAGGTGTTTCTGTCATCACACTTTTAGGCGGTGGCATCATCGGGTTTTTAATCGGAGGGGTGGTTTTTGTTATCCCGATGATACTGGCTTTCATATCAGCCGGGTTATTCTTTTTTGTTGGACGAACTGCTTCAAGTTAATGGTACAAAGAATAGAAGAAATAACGGCATTGAATACGATTTATTTAAACTTAGAGGAGGGATAACTCCATGAGTGAATGGCGTCTCCAGATTAAGGGGGGAGAATACGGCCCCTACAGCCTGGAACAGCTGGGACAGTATGCAGGTGAGGGGCGGTTTACCCCGGGGGACCTTGTAAGACATGATGCATCTCCAGACTGGATGGAAGCCGGACAGGTGCCGGAAATTGCCGCCCTTTTCTCAACGGGTGCCGGTTCGAACGAAAGCGCCGCCGCTGCAGCCCCGGAACCTCCACCGGCACCCCCAGCAAAACAACCACGCAAGAAAGGGCTCCTGCGGCGGCCCCTTTTCTGGATCATCTTCATTTTGCTGGTCCTGGTTTACCTGGGAGCCGTCGTGGCGACAAACCTGCCGTACATTTATTTATAAAGGGGGTCTTACCTATGCGCAAGCCTTTCATACCCGTTATTGCTTTATTCCTTATGCTGGCTTTGTCTTTTGTGGTCTTTCCATGCCACGCTCATGCCCAGTCCGGTCGTTTTGATCCAGATAGTTCCTACTCGGAATTAGATCGTTTTACGGATAGAGTTGCAAGAGCATTAGCCGAAGGTGGTGGTAGAGAAAGGGAGAGGGTTGCAAATGACGTTGCCGGAACGGTCAACCGCAGCATCACCAACATTGATTCCCTGGAAAGGTTTACGACGTTGGATCCCTGGCTTTTGGGCCTTGCCGGCAATATTGACAGGGAGCACCAGCAAGCCAGGGAATTTGCGGATGTGTACTACCGTTCCCGGGCAGAGTGGATCGTGAAGCAGGGCAGGGGGACCTCCCAGGACAGTGCCTTCCTCACCTATTATATTCTGCAGGAGGCCCACAAGAGGGCTCAGGATATCGTAGAGAAAGAAGGGGACCCGTACGATGTAAGAGCCGAGCTTGAAAGGGCAGACATCCGCCTGCTGAGCAACACTGAACACCAAACCCGGGCAGAAGAAGGCTACCACTTCGTGGTCTGGACTGATTACGAAGAGGGACAGGTCCGCGATGCCAACAACCCGGCAACCTGGGGGGAAAATGCTGTTGTGGTGGACGGGCGTACCGGGAAAAGCTTTGATTCAGAGGAAGCATCCGATGAAAAGTATTACTCCGGGAAAGAGGAGAAAAAGGTCAGCGATTCCACCGCAGAGTTTGACGAAGAACGTGCGGCAGATCCCCAGTGGGAGGAGAGAAGACGCGGTTCCATCTTTGCAGAGGACTGCTTGATTGCCTCGGCGTTTTATGGATATCCCCAAGCGGAGGAGCTTGCCATGCTGCGGCAGTTTAGGGACGATGTCCTCCTAAACAGTCCCGTGGGCCGGCAGGTCGTGAATCTCTACTACCGGTGCAGCCCGTCATTGGCGGCTTTCATCGCCCCTCACGACCTCCTAAGAGGTGCGACCCGGGTATTTTTCGCAGAACCCCTGGTGAACGTGGTAGCATGGATTACGGAGTAAAAACTTTATAAACTGGACCGGCTTTTAAATGATTCCCAGCTAGGAAAAAAAACCAGAGAGGCACAACCAGCCCAGTTAGTCCAGGTCCTCGCTGGCGGCGATGCCGCGGATCACCGAGGCGACCACCAGGGGAATGACGATCATCTGGATCAGCCCCAGGAAAATGTTTCCCGGCAGGGCCAGCCAGCTGCCGATTAATGCGCCGGCTTCCCTGCTGACCAGGCCTGTCTGCGGGGAGAGGATTACTCCCACGAGCAGGCCCAGGAACATACCCAGGAGGATCTTTAACC
>PWWY01000013.1 GCA_003561325.1 Syntrophomonadaceae bacterium
GCATTCCTTCACTACCTTATTCCGATTCACCATAGTAGTGCCATAGTGGTCCGCGTCCTCTGCGGTATACGGTGGATCGGCGATAATGAGGTCATACTGCTTGGATACATGCTGACTGAGTTCCTCAGCGTCTCCGACAATGTCGGGATTCAGGTCTGGGTTGATATCCATCCTGTCACCAGCGACATCATCGGTCAATGAACCAGAGAATAGATGCAGGATATCTTCAGCCTCCGGGAATAAGCACATGACTCTGCGTAAGAAGCTTGGTGGGAAGGCGCCGTGGTAGCCAGAACCCCTGTAGTTATTCCCCATCATCCACATCCCGTAAAGCCAACGGTCAGTGGCACACAACGGTGGATAGTCCGGGAATGCAGCATGGTAATAGTCGGCACGTTCGGCAAGTGTGGGCATAGTTCCTCCTTACGGGAAGAAGATGTATCGTGCGGCATAGTAGAGGACATATAACCACCCTAGAATACCGTGCACAATCATCAGTAGTAGTGAAGCATTGAGGTCAAAGGATAGGATCGCGGCGATGACTTGCCCGAATCCCACACCAATGACGGTAATCTCCTTGGTAACTTTCTCCAATGGCTATCTCAACTCCTTCTAGAATGGTGGAGATTTGGCATAACTAGTCTTGAAGACGTGGCGTGTGTTATAGTGAATACCAAACTCGCAGATGCCGACAGCCTTGGTGAATGCACTATGCTTCTTACACCATCCTGCAGTTTCGGCGAGGATACTGCTATACTCACATATTGGACACTTATGCCAGTAGAAGCAAATCTTACATTGTTCTGTCTCCATCCTGTTTTCCCTCCTGAAGGTAGTTTATCAAGGCTACCAGGAATACCCTGTCCACTGTATTTAGCTCATTACATGTGCTACAGCGGATAAAGGCATGTTCAAATACCGATAAGTCTATATCAATGATGCTACCACATGGGTCACACATGAAGGATAGTGATGCCTGTTCCATAATGAACTACTCCTACTTCCTGATGACTGGTGTAATGTTCTCAAGCTGGCCGCCTAGGATAGGCCACTTCTCGCATACACATTTCTTGTGTAGGTTGCCAGTTGAGAGGGTTCGGATAGTGATGAGTACGGTCAGGTGACAATCTGTACAGCCCCAGTAGTAAGTCTTATTGCTAACACCTGAGAGGAAATATGATGGGTCTACAAGCACTCTGCTAATCAGACACCTTATTATGGTTCCACACTGCAACAGCTGCCCGTTCTGCTTCTTGCAGTAGCTCATCTAGAGTTTGGGCTGTACGATGGGCATTAATGAGAACATCCCTGAGTTTACGGTGGCAATATTCACCTTTATAGCCTGAAGGTGTGATGATATCTAGTTCTTCCTGTGCAGATTGGATGAGCTGTACCAACTTCATCTAGGCATCTATCCTCTCTTGATATTTTGTCTCTCCAATCCATATCTTAACCTGCCGTCTCCCTTGGGTGATGGTCACACTCTTATCACTTTCTTGCCAGTCCACGCGTGCGCCCAGCCCTTCAGCCACGAATCGTATTGGCACCATGGTTCTGCCATCGATAATAACTGGGGCTACATCCATATATTTATAATTGCCTGAGTTTTGTGGTAGCGTTGCATCTGCCATGCCAAGAGCCTCCATAGACGGTTTAATTGCACAGCCTCCTTGTGGGTGCATACACAAACCTAGGAATTTACCATCTGGGGTGAACATTCCCCCTCCACTGTCGCCACCCATGGCGCTGTAGAATCGCCCTTTAAAGACGTTGTCACAAGTCCATTGAGGCCTATCCCCCACGCCTAGTAGTCTTACCATAGAGTCGACTTCTGTGATAACGTCTTCTCGCCTGCCCGTAGTCCTGCCATATCTAATAAATCTCATACCAATTTGTGGTTCCGCCAGGCTTGTAAGCTGTATGCCACCAAGGGATTGGTTTACTGCTTCCTCGTTAAGTTCTATAGCCATAGCATCGCCAGGTACAGGATGGCGCCCGCCGTTGAATTGATAGATGTCAATCCACCGACGTAGCCTGCCTACCTGGTGGATGGTGCTGCGGGTAGGTTGCCAGATGATATCGCCGTCACGCCAGCGTGTAGCTAGGTGTGCAGCAGTGATCATATATGTCTTGCCGCGCCACTGCACAAAACATCCAATACTACCATGTCCATAATCAGTTGTAATCTGTTGCCCCAGCATCATAGGTCTACGTCGTTGCCGTAGTTGATCTATAACATTCCCCGAGGGGGGCTGAACAATCTCCTTTACAACTTCTATAGTAACGCGCTCTCCACGGATAGTGGAGGGTATCTCCTTGGCTGAGTGTCCCTCTAAGATTTCAACTCTCCAACCATTCTCTATACGTCCGATGCTTACCACACCGGGGATCTGCATCACTTGTGCCTTATCCATGGGCATTCCCCTTTGTATAATATGGAGCTCCCGCCCAGATTCGAACTGGGGACCTGCTGATTACAAATCAGCTGCTCTGCCACTTAGCTACGGGAGCATGGTCGGGGCGACAGGATTTGAACCTGCGACCCCCTGCTCCCAAAGCAGGTGCGCTACCAAGCTGCGCTACGCCCCGTTGATGTTAACTCCCAGGTATATGAAACTCTACATTCTCGGCGGTCAGTACAACTGACCCCCTAGAGGCAATAGCATCATATGCATCCTGCACAAGACTTAAGTCAGGCTCTTGGATGGTGATAGAAATACAAGTTTCTATGTCATCACTAGCCATAATGAAGATATTAAAGTCATATCCCTTGCAGGTATACCTGTCCATACATGCTTCGTTGGCTATGAGTTTGTTAAGTGCTGACTGTAGTATAAGACAGTAGAACTCCATGAAACCAGTACTCGTGGGTTTCTCGCTACGCGGTAGGCATTCAATATACCCTGCCAGGGCTATATTGCCCATTTCATGGCCTCCCTGACTTGGCTGATTATCACGTACTCGCTGAATTAAGGTATCAAGTGCTCTCACCATATATTCCAAATATGCCTGATATTCCTTAGCCTGTCTGTCCTCATCATGCACGATGTAGTTGTAATGCATGCATAAGTCTGAAATAACGCTCCCCTCCCGACATTGTTATTTCCGAAATCCCTTGATTCGTGAGATAAGGGCGGTGAATATGGCCCCTGTCATCCATCCAGCCAGGAAGATTACCCAGCCCCAGTGCCATTCTAGGATGATCACATAGGTTCCCTCCTAATTATTATGTAAGGGCTGGGGCGGAAAGCCCCAACCCGGTAGGCTAGGTCTAGCCTTTAGTCATTGGCTTCTGCCAAAGACCCTTATCCTCAGGGTTGTCAGCACGCCGCACCTTGTGCTTA
>PWWY01000162.1 GCA_003561325.1 Syntrophomonadaceae bacterium
AGGGGTATCTGCTTACGCCGATCACGCCTACCTGCTGGGCAAGGAGGACGACCGGGTATTTGCCTTTATCCACGAAGGCCTTTCCGCGTTGACCGACAAAAGCCTGGGCCTGGAAGACTGGTTAAAACTGGTGTTGCGCTGCGGGGAAGTAAACCTCCTCACCATGGAGCTCCTGGATGCCGGACACACGGAAACTTTTGGCCATCCTCTTCCCACCGAGGTTCCCCTGGGACATAAAAAAGGAAAATGTATCCTGGTTTCCGGTCACGACCTGATCGACCTGAAAAACCTCCTGGAACAGACCCGGGACAAGGGCATTTATGTCTACTCCCACGGTGAAATGCTCCCGGCCCACGGTTACCCGGAACTGAAGAAATACGACCATTTCTACGGTCACTACGGAACAGCCTGGCAAAATCAGAAAAAAGAATTCGCCGCTTTTCCCGGGGCGATTTTAATGACAACCAACTGCATCCAGCAGCCAAAGGACAGCTACCTGGAAAACATTTTTACGACGGGACTCGTGGGCTGGCCCGGCGCTGTACACGTTGAAAACGGACAGTTTGCGCCCGTGATTGAAAAAGCCCTGGCCCTGCCCGGATTCCCGGATGACGAGGATAAGGGCAGTGTCTTGGTGGGCTTTGGACGCAATGCCGTCATGAGCGTAGCCGACAAGGTCATCGCCGCCGTGAACAACGGCGACATTAAGCATTTCTTCCTGGTGGCCGGCTGCGACGGCGCCAAGCCGGGCCGTAACTATTACACCGAGTTCGTGGAAAAGGTGCCGGATCATACCGTGGTGCTGACCCTGGCCTGCGGCAAGTTCCGCTTCTTTGATAAAAAACTGGGAGATATCGGCGGCATCCCCAGGCTCCTGGATGTGGGGCAGTGTAACGATGCCTACTCGGCCATCCAGATCGCCGCTGCCCTGGCAAACGCTTTTGAATGCGAGGTCAATGACCTGCCGCTCTCCATGGTGCTTTCCTGGTATGAGCAAAAAGCGGTGGCCATCTTGTTGACCCTGCTGCACCTGGGGATCAAAGATATCCGCCTGGGGCCCAGTTTGCCTGCATTCATTACGCCCAACGTGCTGGATGTCCTGGTGAAAAACTTCAACATCCAGCCCATTTCTTCACCCGAAGAAGACCTGGCGTCCATTTTGAAATAAGCGACAAAAATACGAGAATCAAAGAATAGGAGGCAGAGATCACGGCATTGTTTCCTGCCTCCTATTTATCTTTCTGGAGGAGGGGATGAGGCGCATGGAGATCAAACTGCTGGGTTCGCAAACTTGCAGGGCTTGCTCGATTCTTGAACAATTGTTGTTTAATATCCTGGCTGAAATGGACCTGGCGGCTTCCGTGGAAAAGGTTCATGACAGGGGAAAAATGATCGAACTGGGCGTTGCATCTTTGCCTGCATTGATCGTTGATGGTGAGATCAAGTGCAGCGGCCGGATACCCAAAAAGCGGGAAATCATAGTTTGGCTGCAAGAGGCCGATGTATCATCGCCGTGAAGAAATGCTACTCCTCCAGCTGGCTGAAGCGGTTAAAAAATGTCAGGTAACCCAGGCGTGTAAGGATAAAGACGGTGATGGATACGCTGCCTACGATGCCCAGCATAATGGCGATCTGGTACTCGATGGCGATCAAGGGAGAGACGCCGGATAGGATCTGTCCCGTCATCATCCCGGGCAGAAAAATGATGCCCATGCCGACCATGGAATTAATCGTTGGCATGATCGCGGATGTGAAGGTATCCTTGATGATCTCCAGGACTGCATCCTTCGGCGTGGCACCCAGCATTAATGCGCCTTCGATGAGCTCTTTTTTCGCTCTCATCTCGCCGATCAGGCGCTCGGTCCCCAGGGAGATGCCTGTCATAGAGTTGCCGATAATCATCCCTGCTATGGGGATAAAGTATCGCGGCTCGTACCAGGGTTCGATGTGGATCACCAGTAACAAAAAGTAGAAAATGGTCAGGCTCGTCCCTGCAATCATGGAAAGCATAATCACGCGGCGCAGACGCTTATTGACAGGCACCTTGACCCTGACAAAAACATTCCGGATGGCAAAAAAAACCATGACAAAAAATATGAGCAGCGTAACGGAAAGGCGGTTCTGGTCAAAGATATAGACCAGCATGTATCCCATGAGAATCAACTGTACGGTCATCCGCAAAGCGGAAACCAGGATTTCTTTCTCCTTACCGATTGACTGTCCCTTGATGAAGAAAAACAGCAGCAGTAAAAAGAAATATGCCGAAAGCAAACGCCATGGGCCTATTTCCACGATCTCACTCATATTACGCCACCCGCTTTCTGAATCTGCTGCACTTTTCCGCCACTTAGGGTGACAATTCCTTCCCCTAAATGTCTGGCGATGGCCTTGTTATGGGTAACCATGACCAGCGTTTTGCCCTTGCTTTTCACGTAGCGGCTGACAAATTCCATGATTTTATCCCCGGTATCATCATCCAGGGCAGAAGTGGGTTCATCGAGAAGAATCGTTTCCGGATCCATGAGCATGATCCTGCTCAGTGCCAGTCGCTGCTTTTCTCCTCCAGACAGAGATCCGGCATCGTGATCCAGTTCTTTTTTCAATCCCACGTCCTCCAGTAATTGAAGCAGCACTGCATCAGCAGCGGGTTCCTTTTTGGAAAACAGCAGACCCATCAACATGTTTTTTTTAATCGTGCCGGGAAAAAGCAGCGGGGTCTGCGGCAGCATGACAACCTCTCTTCTCAGCGCCACGGCATCCAGCACCTTCACATCCTGCCCTTTATACTGGACCGTTCCCAGGTCGCAGCTAACCAGGTGGTTGAGGAGTTTAAGCAGGGTCGTTTTGCCGCTCCCGCTCTCTCCCAGGATGCAGATAATTTGTCCGGCTTCAATCTCCAGCTCATCGATCTGAAGGATGTTCTTGTAGCGTACGCCCCGTAAGAAAAACACGGCATTCTCTCCTTGTAAAGTTTGCCTGCATAAGGTAGAAGGCAAAGCCATTATTTATCCCTGAGCTCATCGACCAGTTCTTCTGCTTTCGCCCGGGCTTCCTCCAGCACGATTTCACCCTGTGGGGTAATGAGATAATACTTGCGGATTTTTCCTTCCACTAACCGGTTCTCTTTTGATAGCAGTCCGGCGGAAGTCATACGGTGCAGCAGGGGATACAGCGTGCCGGCACTGATGTCGTACCCGTGGCTTTTCAGCTCTTCCATCATGTACACCCCGTAGATAGGTTCTTGCTGTGCATGATAGAGAATGTGTACCTGCATGAAACCCAGGAACAGTTTTCTTAATATACTCGACATAACTTGCGCC
>PWWY01000130.1 GCA_003561325.1 Syntrophomonadaceae bacterium
CTTTCGGATCATTTCTCCCAGGCTTCTCTCAAAGGCAGGCAGGGTAAGTTCTCCGAAGAGGTCGTTATGCCCTTTTTGCATGAACGCCGCCAAATTAAAAAGCATCGCAAAAAGATCGCCCGATGAAGACATGGGGTAATCGTTAAAACCAAACTCCAGGGCCATCTTTTCAGAAAAATCAAGCTGGAAGCTGTCCACTGTTTTACTGTAGTATCCCAAATCATGAATGTAGAAGGCACCGGTCCTATGCGCGTTGGCCAGGTCTTCGGGGAGCAGGTTGTCCAGGTAGTATTTTTCGCTGGCCGTCCTGGCAATCTGGTGCATCTTTGACGCCGGGGATGAGCTGATCTCCGCTTCCTGTTCCCGGCTCCCTTCCAGCAGGATATCTTTTACCACGTCCATCAAGTCAGATTTGGTTTCCCGGATCCGGGTCCGTTTGTCCCGATATAAAATATAGGCCTTTGCCGTTTTGGCATGGCCTCGTTCAATCAGCACTTTCTCCACAACATCTTGTATTTCTTCAACGGTAGGGTTTAATCCCGGAATTTTCCCCTCGCGAAGAAAAGAAATTACTTCTGCCGTCAATTCTTCCGCTAGCCGGTAATTTTCTCCGCCAACCGCTTTCGCCGCCTTAAAAATCGCCTGGGTTATCTTCTCAGGACAAAACTCGACCACCCGTCCATCCCTTTTTCTAATTTCCCGGAAAGGGAAGGTCTTTTCTAGCAAGGGATCACCTTTTCTTTACTTAAGTAATGTTTTCAGCCAGGGGGATCGAACCTGCCGTTGCCCTGCGGCTTTTTACAGGTCCTCCGCCGTATCCTCCGGTCTAACCTTCCCTTCTCGCAGGGAGATCACCTTATCCAGTTCTTTCTTGAATTCTTCGATGTCCTTATACCGGTGAAAAACCGAGGCATAGCGCACATAGGCAACTTCATCGATGGGAAGGAGTTTCTCCAACACCCGATGGCCGATTAATTCCGAGCTGATCTCCTGGATGTCCTCATTGCGTAATTCTCTTTCCACTTCTTCCACGATATTTTGGAAGGTCTGCATGGATATTTGACGTTTTTCCCCGGCCCGGATCAGGCCTTCCATGATCTTATTCCGATCAAACATCTGTTTATACCCATCCCGTTTCATCACGAACATGGGCAGCTCTTCCATTTTTTCGAACGTGGTAAAATGCTTGCCGCACTGCAGGCATTCCCGCCGCCTGCGTATGGCTTCACCCTCATCAAATGAGCGCGTATCTACGGCTTTGCTTTCATATTCTCCGCAATAAGGACATCTCATCATGTGGCAGCCCCTCCTGTTCTTCCTGGTTCTTCAAGCCTTTTCATTATATAACATTTCCCTGATTGATGTCCAGTTACAGGCTTTCCTCCTCCACCGGGAAGTCAACTAAAATCGTGTCCAGCCCGACCTTGATGATCTTGTCCCAGGGGATCAAAAGCTCATTTTTCTTGCCCAGCACCCCGCGTAAGCCTCCGGCCCCCGGGATGATAATGGCTTTTACGGTACCCTGCTCCACGTCCAGTTCTACGTCACTAATCACACCCAGCCTCTTGCCGTCATTGACATTGACCACGTCTCGGTCTCGCAGATCCGTCAGGCGCATCTCGCTCTCCTCCTCCAGGTACCCGCTAACCCGGGTCCCGTAGTTGTATTATATTATAAAACCCCCTTGATGCATAGGGGCAGCCAGAAAACTCGACCCTACAGCTGGCTGGCTCCTTAAGGACGGAGCGCTGAATTTCCAGGCCTGCTAACTGGGGCAGGGAGAACAAAAAAAGTATGGTTTTACCCATACTTTTTCCAACCCGAAACCAGGGCGGCCGGCCCGCAATCTTCCTCACTGGCCTGAACGACGGCGCCTTAGAAAAGCCGGAATATCAATATCTACATCGTTAACGGGAGCCTCGGACAAAGTCTCCTCCTGCCTGGGGGAGAAAGCGCCCTTTTCGAACCCTGTGGCAATGACGGTTACCCTCGTTTCTTCCTGTAAGCTCTCGTCGATCACGGCGCCAAAAATAATATTGGCATCGGGATCCGCTTCGTTGATAATCGTTTCAGCGGCCTCATTGGCCTCGAAGAGGCTGAGCCCGCTGCCGCCGGTCACGTTAATCAAGACACTGCGTGCGCCTTCAATGGAAGTTTCCAGGAGAGGGCTAAAAATTGCGTTTTTAGCGGCGTCAATGGTACTGTTCTCTCCGCTGGCCGTGCCGACTCCCATCAGGGCCGTTCCTGTTTCCTGCATAATCGTCCGGACGTCGGCAAAGTCCAGGTTAATCAAACCGGGGATGGCGATAAGGTCAGAAATGCCCTGCACTCCCTGTCGGAGCACATCATCGGCAATGCGAAAAGCTTCTACCAGCGGCGTCCGCTTGTCCACAACCTGGAGCAGCTTATCGTTGGGAATGATGATCAGGGTATCCACTTTTTCCTTGAGCGCGGTGATCCCCTCCTCCGCCTGGACCATGCGCCTGCGGCCCTCGAACGTAAAGGGCCGTGTCACAACCCCGACAGTTAAGGCTCCCAGGGTTTTGGCAATCTCCGCAATAATTGGGGCGGCGCCGGTCCCGGTGCCTCCCCCCATCCCAGCCGTAATAAAAACCATGTCGGAGCTTTTCAAAACAGATTCAATCTCGTCCCTGTTCTCCTCTGCCGCCTGGCGGCCGATCTCCGGGTTCCCACCCGAACCCAGTCCCTTGGTTAATTTAGCGCCGATTTGCAGCTTGGTTCCTGATTTGGCCAGTTCCAGGGCCTGGGCGTCCGTATTAACAGAAATAAAGTCAACTCCCTTTAAACCAGCGGCAATCATCCGGTTAACGGCGTTATTTCCCCCGCCGCCAACACCAATTACTTTGATCTGGGCGAAAAGTTCCATTTCTATTTCATATTCGATCATGGCTTCCACGCCTCCCTGTTCATTAACATTCATGGCGAGCGAGCAAACGCGGTGGGGTCAAAAAATTAGTCCCAGATATCGGCCAGGAACGTTTTGATTCTTTTCCAAAGATTCCCGAAAAATCCGGCTCTCCCATCCTGCTGGCGGTACTGTGTACCCGAACCCTGGTGTCGGATCACGTAATGGATGATCCCTACCGCCGTAGAATAAATGGGACTTTTAACGCCGAGATAATTTGGCTGGGCAATGCGCACCGTGGAGTTAAAGTAGGATTCGGCCAATTCGGTGATCCCTTGCATGAGGGAAACGCCTCCGGTTAAGACGACACCGCCGGGGGGCATCTGGCTGTATCCCATTTTTACCATTTCATTTTTGCACAGCTGCATAATTTCCTGGATACGGGGCTCAATAAACGTAGACAGTTCGCGCGCTGTGATCATGCGCTTTTCTTTGCCGCTGATGCCCTCGATCTCGATCTCACGGTCATTGCTCACGCTGCCGGCCACGGCCGAACCGTACTCGGTTTTCACCTTCTCGGCCAGCTGGAAAGTTGTCCGCATCCCCACCGCCATGTCATTGGTAATGTGATCCCCACCCACAGGCAGAACTGCAATATCTTTTAAAGCGCCATCTTTATAAAGAGCAACTTCTGTGGTCCCACCACCCAGGTCAATTAAAAAAGAACCCAGTTCTTTTTCATCCCGGGAAAGACAAACTTCCCCGTTCGCCAGTGCGTTCAAGATGAGCGCATTGACTTCATGCCCGGAAACGTTGATACAGCGCATCAGGTTTCTCAAGGAGGTCATGGAGCCGGTAATGATCATGGCTTCGACTTCCAACCGGACACCCAGCATGCCCACCGGGTCGCGAATGCCATCGTAGCCGTCTACAATAAATTCCCGGGGAATCACGTCAATAATTTCACGGTCCTGGGGCAAGGCGATCACCCTTGCGGCCTGGAGCACCCGCTCAACATCCTGTTCGGTGATTTCTTTATCATCACGGGACACGGCAACAACGCCGCGATTGTTGACCAAACCAATATTGGAGCCGACGATGCCTACATTTACCTCTGAGATTTTCGAACCGACCATTCGTTCCGCTTCTGCCGCGGCCTTGCTGATGGATTCAACGGTCCGTTCCAAATCGACGATCACGCCCTTGCGAATACCTTCAGAAGGACTCGTTCCGACACCGACAATATTTACCGCGCGGTCCGTGACAATTTCACCCACGATGATACGCACGTTCGATGTTCCGATGTCCATCCCGGCTACAATTTCTCGCCTGGTCAACCCTACACCCCCTTGTAACGACCTTCAAAAACAGACTCTTTTTACATATTCCACATGATTAAAATATATCCTTTTTCACAATAAATTATTTTTCCTGCTCGTGCAGATCTGAAAGGTGGCGAAGCTGGATTCCCGGCGCCTTTTTGGGGCCCGGGGAAAAAGCATGCAGCCTTACTTGATCGCCTTTTCTATAGCCTTAACGTGATCGCCTTTCATGCAGCTCAATCTTAACCGCCCTAAGGATTCTGAAAGGGGCGGAAAACGGGGGTTTCTACCACGCGCAGGTCCAGGTAACCCGCCAGGAGCTCTTCCCGGTTTTGCTTCAATCGGGTGTAGATGGACTGCAAAACATCTATTTTCCTCGCCAGGTCCGTCTTGCTGCCCAGCCAAACCTCCATTCCTTCCCAGGTGTAAACGGTAATTTGCTGGGGGTTCTCCACGTTGACTTCCGCCAGGGGAAGGGACGGCCGCTCTGCCAATGCTTCCAAAAATATTTCGATGATTTCGCCGCGGGCCCGATCGGGAATGGAAGAACCAACATCCATCTGGCCCCATAACAGCCCGTTGATCAAGGGAAGTTCTCCCATGTAGTGATTCTGGATCCCGATGAATGTGCCGTCTGGTGCCAGCTCCAGGTAGTAGCCATGATACGATACCAGGGCCGCGGGGTATTTTTCTTCAACGTGAATCACCAACCCCGCCGGCAGATCGCGTTCAACTTGCACCGATTGAATCCGCGGCATCGCCAGGGCTTTCTCGCGAAATAGCGGGGGAGTTACGCTCCAGATATTCATGCCCTCCTGGAGCCGGGTGATCGTTCGAAAATCCTCCAAGGGTACTTTGTCCAGTCCTTGGATCTCAATCCGCTCGATGTTAAACAAAGATGAACGCAAAAAAAAGCTAAAGGAAAGGGTGCAGGCCGCCAGGAGCAAAATAAAAAGGAGCGCACCTTTCGTTTTTTTGTGCTGACGGGACTCCGCCTTTTGGGTTTGTGGGTTCGAGGAACCGCCTTGGGAAAGCCGCTGTCGCTGCATCAATTTCTGCACCCCCGGTACAAGGATGAATCATTTGTGGAACCTGATTTCTGGGTTCTGGATGCCGGGAAGTTAGTCTGCCCCATGATCCCGTGCAGACAAGTCATTCCTGAGAGCTCACGGGGAAAGATCAAGGCCGCTCGTTCTTTGTATGCGCGCTCCCAGCTGGCCCAGCGCCTTCTCCATGCACTCATAACCCCGATCAATATGCCACACATGCTGAATGACCGACGTCCCTTCCGCGGCCAGGGCGGCCAGGACAAGGGCAGCCCCGGCTCGCAGGTCCGTGGCGTTTACCTGGGCCCCGACCAGGCGCTCCACGCCCGTGATCAATGCGTTTCGGCCTTTAACACTGACCTGGGCCTTCATTTTGATCAGTTCTTGCATGTGCTGGAAGCGGGCTTCAAAGACGCTCTCCACGATCAGGCTATCTCCCCTCGCTTTCGTCAGCAGGGCCGACATGGGAGCCTGGAGATCCGTAGGAAAACCCGGGTAGGGAAGGGTTCTTAGGGTTTCCACGGCTTGTAAACGCCCGTTTAACACCGTCAAGCTGTCTTCCGTTCCCTGGATTTCCACACCCGCTTCTTTCAGCTTGGCCACGACGGCATCCAGGTGCGTAGGGATGATGTTATGAAGCGTGACCTGGCCCCCGGTGATGGCGGCTGCCATCAGGTACGTGCCGGCAACGATGCGGTCGGGAATAATGCGATAATGACATCCTCCTGCGGCAGGAACCCCTGCAATGCGGATCTTTTCCGTGCCCGCCCCACGAACCTGGCAGCCCATGGTATTCAAAAAATTCTGCAGATCGACGATTTCAGGTTCCTTGGCCGCGTTATGTATGATCGTCTTCCCGTGAGCCAGGACGGCGGCCATGATCAGGTTCTCCGTGGCGCCTACACTGGGATAATCCAGGTGGATATCCGTTCCCAGTAGTTTTTCCGCAGATGCTTCGATATAGCCGTTTTCTTCGCGAACCTGGACGCCCAGGGAAGCCAGCCCCTTCAGGTGCAGATCGATGGGCCTGGGCCCGATGGAGCACCCCCCGGGGTACGTTAACTTGACCTTACCAAGTCGGGCCAGCAGCGGACCCATGAGAAATATCGATGACCGCATCTCCTTCATAAATTCATCGGGAATGGTGTGATGAATTTCTGCTCCCGGCGTCACCTGCAACGTGTCTCCCCGGTACACCACTTCAAAACCCAGGGCTCCGAGGATATTTTTCATCACGTGGAGATCGTAAATGTTCGGTATGTTATGCAGAACCACGCTTTCTTCGCTGCTGTTCAATACAGAAGCGGCCATGATTGGAAGCATGGAATTCTTTGCCCCTTTTACCAGCAGGGAACCGTCTAGCCTGTTTCCTCCCTCAACAACAAACTGCTCCATGATTACCTCCCCCGTTCGATACCATTTCTGCCCACAACCTTGATTTCCAACTCCAGCTCCATTCCCTGGGTCTCCCTCACCCTGTTTCGCACCCATTCCACCAGGTTCAAGACGTCTTCCGCCGTGGCTCCCCCGGTGTTGACAATAAAATTGCCGTGCAAGGTAGAAACCTGGGCGCCGCCGATGACGTGACCTTTAACCCCGGCCTTTTCAATCAGGAGACCCGCGGGATTTCCCGGGGGATTCCGGAAAACACTGCCCGCACTGGGCTTCTGAGGCTGCTTGCTGCGGCGAATTTTTTGTATCTGGGCCGCTTTCATTTGCAGTTCCTCAGGGCTGGCTGCATGGAGGGCCAAACGTACCTCCACGATGATGCTCTCTTCGTCTTGAAAGGTGCTCTTGCGGTAGAAAAAATGCAATTCATCCTTGGCGCGAATCCTCTCATTTCCCAGAAAATCCATGGTGGCAACCTCCCTTACCAGGTCACCGATAGAGAATCCGTAGGCGCCGGCATTCATGTATAATGCGCCCCCCAGGCTGCCGGGAATGCCGATGGCGAACTCCAGCCCTCCCAATCCCCTGTTCATGGCCTCGCGGGCCAATTTTACTACCGGGACACCCGGGCCGACTTTCACGATATGGTTGGACAGAAAGCGGATCTCCGGGTTGAACCGCGCCAGGTTAACCACGAGGCCTTTAATTCCTTCGTCTTTAACCAGGAGGTTGGTTCCCTGTCCGACCAGGAATATCGGCACACCGGCACTGTGGGCGATGGCCAGGACTCCTTTCAGCTCTTCCCGGCTGGATGGGAAGACAAGCATATCGGCAGGGCCCCCGATACGCAGTGAGGTATGAAAACGCATGGGCTCATCGAACAAAGGCGGAGTGCTCAAGATCTGTGTAATTTTTCCCTTCCAGTCCATGGTCCTCACCCCAAATTCTAATCTCCTTCAGAACCGTCAGCCACGAAGCGCTGTAGCCGCCAGGGGAAAAAGAAACCCTGGCCCTGTCCTCAAGAGACCATGAGTGCAAAGATCTGTTCCGCCGCATCCGGTTTGCCCAGCATGCGGCTGTTTAAACTTAATTTTTTGCGCGCCAGGGGGTCAAACAGCAAATCATCGACCTGATCTTTAAATGCCCCCGTGTGCAAATCCTTTTCTTCCAACATCACGGCCGCCTGGGCTTCCGCCAGGGCCAGGGCATTGACCCGCTGGTGATCGTGAACAACGTGGGGTGATGGAATCAGGATCGCCGGGACACCCAGGGCCGTAATTTCCGCTAAAGTCGTGGCCCCTGCCCGGCAGATCACCAAATCCGCTGCCGCCAGGGCCAGGGGCATTTCTTCCAGGTACGCTTTCACCGTTAAGTGACCGGCGAACTTTTCAAAGACGCGATTTTGGCACAGCCGCGCTGTAACCTGATCATAATATATTTCACCGGTAATATACAATACTTGCATCTCCCGGAACTTGTCGGTTTGTTCCAGGTATTCCACCATGCATTGGTTGATGCGGGCTGCCCCCTGCTTCCACCGCATGCCAGCAAAAGAGGCATTTCCTGGTGCAGCTTCAAACCTTCACGGGCCGCGGCTTTCTGGAGATCAACCATTTCACTGGCCCGGGGGTTCCCGGTAACAACGAGATTACTTTGTTTCCTGTAATATTTTTTCGATGCTTCAAAGGAGAGGCAAACATGATCCACCCAGGGAGCCAGAAAGCGATTGGTGACCCCGGGAACCAGGTTCTGTTCATGGATGATCACGCGTTTCTTTCCCGCCAGGGCAGCCAGCAGGGCAGGCGCAGATGCAAACCCGCCGGTGCCAAAGACCAGGTCCGGCCGGAAGCGACGCATGAGCGCATGGGCCCGGCGCCACGAACGGACCAACAAAAACAACGTGGGAAACGCCTGCAGCAGCTTCCGGCGGGAAAATCCCTTGACCGGCAGGGTCTCCAAGGAAAACCCGGCAGCGGGCACGATTTTTTCTTCCATGCCGCCCACGGCGCCCACGAACAAGATCTCCGCTGCGGGGTTGTGTTTCCGAATGGTTCTAGCCATGGCCAGGGCAGGGTAAATATGCCCTCCCGTCCCTCCTCCGGTAATCATTACGCGCACGTTATCCTCCTAAATACTTGTTATGGACTGGCGTACCTGGAGATATTGATCAAGATTCCCAGGGCCACCAGGGTAAAAAACAGGGAGCTACCCCCGGCGCTGACCAGGGGCAGGTTAATTCCCGTGATGGGGATCGAGCCGGTCACGACCCCGACGTTGATCAGCATTTGAATGGCAACCATGGCCGTAATGCCTGCCGCCATCAAGTTTCCGAACGTATCCGGCGCCTGGAGGGATACCCTGAAACCTCGCCAGATCAGAATGAAAAACAACAGGATTACCGTTACAGCACCCAAGAAGCCCAGCTCCTCCCCAATAATGGCAAAAATAAAATCGTTTTGAGGCTCGGGGAGATAATAAAGCTTCTGCCTGCTTCTTCCCAATCCGACGCCGAAAAGACCTCCCGGCCCCAGCGCATAAAGGGACTGGATAATTTGATAACCGGAGCGAAGAGGATCCGCCCAGGGGTCACGAAAGGAAAAGATGCGCTGCATGCGATAGGGCTCGCTGAGTATCGCATAGACCGCCAGGGGCACTCCGGCCAAAAGAATCGTAAAAAAGTGCTTCAGGGGCAAGCCTGCGGCAAAAACGATCACCAGGGTGACCATGGCCAGGGCAATGGCTGTTCCCAGGTCAGGCTGCAGCAGGATGAGGAAAAAGGAGGCGCCCATGACCGCCAGGGGGATAAAGCTGCTGCTCCAAAAATCCTTGATATTCAAGCTGGCTTTACTTAAAAAAGCGGCAGAGAAAATGATGATCACCAGCTTGGTAAATTCGGCCGGCTGGAAATTAAAGCCGCCGACCTCGATCCACCTGCGAGCCTCATTCACCTCCAGGCCGATATCCGGAACAAAAACCAGCAGGAGCAGCAAGAAATTTAAAAACAAGAGCAGTGGAAGCAGTGTCCGCCATTTCCAGTAATCAAACCTGGATGCCGCCAGCATGCCGACCAGGCCCAGGATCAACCAGAACGCCTGGCGGCGGAGAAAAAAGAAGGCGTCACCCCTGGACTCCAGCGCGCTGATGTAGCTGGCGCTGAAGACCATGACCAGGCCAAATCCCGCCAGGATCAAGACGGCAAAATAAATGGCATAGTCCGGAGACTTTGTTGGTTCACCCTCGGCGGGGGCTTTTCCCATGCGACAAGCCCTCCTTTAGTTTGCCTACTTCGAACTTAAAAACATCTCCACGCTCTTCATAGCTGGAGAACATATCCCAGCTGGCACAGGCCGGCGATAGCAAAACGGTGTCCCCTGCTGCGGCGAGTAGATAGGCCTGGGCCACGGCATCAGGGAGGTCTGAAACGAGCACAACACGGGGGAATCCTGCTGCCAGGGCTCTTTTTTGCAGGAGAGGGGCGGTCTCGCCCAGCAAGATCAGCCAGGAAACCCTTTCGCTGAGCAGCGCTGCAGCCAGGTGATGAAAAGGACTCCCCTTGTCCATCCCTCCCGCAATCAGGATTTTCGAACCCTGGAGAGCCTTGAGGGCGGTCAGGGTTGCCTCCTCGTTTGTCCCCTTAGAATCGTTAACAAAACGCACTCCGTTTATTTCCGAGACAAACTCGAGGCGGTGAGGCACACCCCGAAATGATTTCAGCACGCTGGCAATCTTCTCCCGTCGAACCCCCCTGGACCGGGTCACCGCCACGGCGGCCAGGGCGTTTTCCAGGTTATGAAGACCCGGGATCAGCAAATCAGCGGCGTGGCAAATGAATTCCTCATTCCCGTTTTCCCTGATCACAATGCGGTCGCCCTGCAAGCATACCCCTGCTTCCAGGAGAGATTTGCGGCTAAAATAATGCAGGCGGCCTTGCACTTGATCCTGCAGGTCACGCACGTTTTCGTCGTCATAGTTCAAAACAGCCACGTCCGTCTCCTGCTGGTTCGCCAGCAGCCTGGATTTGGCCTGGATATATTGCGGCATTGTACCATGGTAATCCAAATGGTCGGAAGAGATATTCAACACGGCGGCGATGGGCGCCCGAAACGTTTCGATGTTTTCCAACTGGAAACTGCTTAACTCGGCCACGATCAGATCGCCCGACCTGGCTGCGTCAACTGCTTCGCAAAGAGGATAGCCGATATTGCCCGCGACGAAAACCTGCGGGCATTCTCCCTGGAAGATCTCACCGACCAGCGAGGTTGTTGTTGTTTTTCCGTTGGTTCCCGTAATGCCCACGATTTCTGCGGCACTGAACCAGTAAGCCAGCTCGATCTCTGCATAAACAGGGATGCCGCGGGCAAAGGCTCTGTGGAGAAGGGGTAAATCGGGTTTGATCCCGGGGCTTTTGATCACCAGGGAAACTTCATCTACCAGGTGTTCCGGGTGCCCGCCTCCCACCAGGGTTACCCGGCTGTCCCGACACAAGTCGTTCATTTCATCGGCAAGCTGTTCCAGGTTCTTCTGATCATTGCCGATGACACGTGAGGCGCCTGCTTTCAGCAGAAGCTTGATGGCTGCTTGCCCGCTGCGAGCCAGGCCGAGAACCAAAATATTTTTCCCCTTGATCTGCTCCTTCACCTCTTGCACCTCCACAAGCCCGCAAGATCATTAGCCGCGTGGGACCGCTCGCTCAGGAATAGAGCGCATAATCCAGGAGACCCAGCAGGGCCAAACATAGGCCCAGGATCCAAAAGCCCGAAACGACTTGCCACTCGGACCACCCTTTTAGCTCGAAATGATGGTGCAGGGGGCTCATTAAGAATACTCGCTTCCCTGTTAAGCGAAAGGAAACCACCTGGATCATCACAGAAAGCGTTTCCAGGACAAAAACCCCACCGATCACCACAAGGATAAGCTCCGACTTCAGGATAATGGCCGTGGCGGCCAGGGCCGCTCCCAGGGATAAAGAACCCACATCCCCCATGAAAACTTTTGCCGGGTTGACATTAAACAGTAAAAACCCCAGGCAGGCCCCCACTAAAATCCCGCAGAGATAAACCATTTCCTGGTAACCCTGGGCGATGGCGATATATAAAAAGGACAGCAGCGCCAGGATCACGGTACCGGCCGCCAACCCGTCAATTCCATCTGTCAAATTCACCGCGTTGGAGGTGCCGATCAGCATCAAAAAAATTAAAAAAGGGTAAAGCATGCCCAGCTCCAGGCGCAACCCGATGAAAGGGACAGAAACAAATGTTTCATGACCCAACTGCATCAGCACCAGGTAAAAGCCCAGGGAAACAATCAGCTGCCCCAGGAGCTTATGCCGGGCCTTCAACCCCAGCGAATGATGGCGGACGACTTTCTGGTAATCATCGATAAATCCCAAGAGCGCATTGAAAAGAATCACCATCACGACCAGGAAAAATAACGGGGTTTTCGGCACGAAAACAACAGCCGTGGCGATGAAGGAAAGGAGGAAAACGACCCCCCCCATGGTTGGTGTTCCTACTTTTTGTAAGTGCTGGCTGGGACCATCCAGCCTGACTTGCTGCCCGAATTGATATGTTTTTGAAACCGCGATATAAAGCGGCGTGAGGGCCGCACTGACCAGGAATGCAGCCAGCACGGCGATAAATTCCGGCCCCATGTTTACCTCCCGTGCTTATGAATCGCCGAACTCTTCTTCTGCTATGAGCGGGTACCTGGATTGCAGCATTTCAGCGATTCGTTCCATTTTCATCCCCCGGGAACCCTTGATTAAGATCGTCACACCTTTCTCTAAGCATGCTTCCAGGTGATGCAGGATTTCTTCACAATCTGTGCAGGCAAATACCTGTTCCGGGGAAACACCTGACTGCAAGGCGCCTTC
>PWWY01000103.1 GCA_003561325.1 Syntrophomonadaceae bacterium
CGCGCCTTTTGATTCAGGCAAATCCGACGTTCGCTGAGGGCAAGCAGGGAAACGGCAGCGAAACCGGGCCCACGGGATTTGCAACATCGTTTGTAGCGGTGCTCGGGGTTTCAGGCCGCCTTAAAAACTCCCTCGCTGCACTCGCTCAAACAGACTGAGGCGGCTTTGCTGAAACCCCTGCGCGCCTTTTGATTCAGGCAAATCCGACGTTCGCTGAGGGCAAGCAGGGAAACGGCGGAGAAAACCGGCTAAAATTGATAGCCAAACTATGTTATAATAAATAAAGGGATGAAGGAGAAGTATATGGTTCGAGGAGTATTGATCCTGGGTTCCACCGGATCCATCGGCCGGCAGGCCCTGGAAGTCGTGGCGCGTTTTCCTGAAAAGTTGAAAATTATCGGCCTTTCCGCCCGGAAAAATATCGAACTGCTGGAAGCCCAGGCCCGGAAATTCCAGCCCGAAGCGGTGGCCGTGCAGGATGAGGCAAAAGCCAGGATCTTGTCGAGCCGACTTAAGGATACCCCCATCCGCGTGCTCGGTTCGGCGGCTGGCATTGAAGAATTGGCCCGTTGGCCAGGCGCAGAGATGGCGCTGGTTGCCCTGGTCGGTTTCAGCGGGTTGCTGCCCACCCTGGCGGCTTTAGAAAGTGGAAAAACCATCGCCCTGGCCAACAAGGAAGCCCTGGTCGTGGGGGGAGAGCGGGTCATGGCGGAAGCCGCGCAACAGGGTTGTGACATTATCCCGGTTGATAGCGAACATTCCGCGATCTTTCAATGTCTCCAGGCGGGAAAGAGAGAAGAAGTCAAGCGCATTGTGCTCACGGCTTCGGGAGGCCCCTTTTTCGGTTGGACCCGGGATGAGCTCGCCCGGGGGCAGCCTTCCCAGGCCTTGAAACATCCCAACTGGGAGATGGGTGCGAAAATAACCATTGATTCCGCTACCCTGCTGAACAAGGGTTTTGAAGTCATCGAAGCCCACTGGCTGTTTTCCTTGGACTATGCGCAAATTGACGTGGTCATTCACCCCCAGAGCATCGTGCACTCCATGGTCGAATTTGTCGATGGAGCGGTGATGGCGCAAATGGGTCTGCCCAGCATGCTACATCCCATCCAGTACGCCTTTAGCTTTCCGGACCGCTGGAAAGAGCCCTGGGAAGCCCTGAATTATCCCCGGATCCCCGCGCTCCATTTCGCGGAGCCCGATACAAGCGCATTTCCCTGTTTACAGCTGGCGTACGAGGCAGGGAGAAGGGGAGGCACGATGCCGGCGGTGCTGAACGCCGCCAATGAAATTGCCGTCAGCCTTTTTTTGCAGGGCCGCCTGCGCTTTTTGGATATCCCCGTCTTGCTGGAGCAGGTGATGGAGCGGCACCGCGTCGTTTCCCGTCCCTCCCTGGAAGAGATCATGCGCACGGACCATTGGGCCCGGGAAGAAGCGTCTGCACGGGCAGAAGACAATATTTCCGGTTAAAGGAGTGCTTTACGTGGTTGGTACCATTGTTGCGTCCATTATCATTTTTGGTTTGCTGATTTTTGTCCACGAACTGGGCCATTTTATCGTGGCCCGCTTGACGGGCATTCGCGTTTTGGAATTCGCCATTGGTTTCGGAAAAGAACTGATCGGCTGGGAAAAAGGGGAGACCCGTTATACCCTGCGCATCTTCCCCCTGGGCGGCTTTTGTAAAATGCAGGGAGAAGATCCGGAAGATGCGGTCACGGAAGGCAGCTTCCAGGAAAAACCGGTGCTCCACCGCCTGGCGGTGATTGGCGCCGGGTCCTTCATGAACTTTTTGTTGGCCGCCATCTTGTTTTCCCTGCTCTATTTCTTTATCCTGGGCGTGCCGCAAACGGGCACGACAGAAATTGGCCAGGTGATCGCCGGGGGACCCGCTGAAGAGGCAGGAATCCAGCCGGGGGACGCCGTCCTGGCTATCAACGGCGCCGAAACCAGCAAGTGGGATGAGGTCGTTTCCGTCATTAATGCCCACCCGGGAAGGGAAATCGAGCTGACCCTCTTGCGGGAAGAAGCGCAGGTGACGGCATCGGTGGTTCCCCGGGATGATCACGGGCGCGGGATCATCGGCATTGCCCCGGCCGTGAAAAAACACGCCTTTTTCTCTTCACTTTTCCTGGGTTTCTCCTATACCTGGTTCCTGATCCAGCTGATCTTCGTCAGCCTGTTCCAGATGATCACGGGCACGATTCCTGCCGACGTGGCGGGGCCCGTGGGGATTGCCGCCGTTGTGGGAGAAGTGATGCAGGAAGGCCTCAGCAACTTGATGTCCCTGGCGGCGATCATCAGCGTAAACCTGGGGATTATCAATTTACTGCCCATCCCCGCCCTGGATGGAAGCCGCATGGTTTTCCTGGTCGTGGAGGGCATCCGTGGAAAACCCGTGGATCCGAAGAAGGAGGGGTTTATTCACTTTGTCGGGTTTACCCTGCTCATTCTCTTGATGATTTTTGTCGCTTTTCAGGACATCAGCCGCCTTGTTTTCTAACTTGTTTGCCCGGGAGGGTTCTGCTTGCGCCGTAGATCAAGGCCTGTGAAGGTGGGCCGCGTGACCATTGGTGGGGACGCGCCGGTATCCATCCAATCCATGACCAAGACGGACACCCGTGATCAAAAATCGACCCGGGAGCAAATCGACCGGCTGCAGCAGGCCGGCTGTGAGCTGGTCAGGGTGGCGGTTCCCGATCTCCAGGCAGCTAAAATGCTGGAAACCTACAAGCGCCATACTGCCCTGCCATTGATTGCCGATATCCATTTTGACCACGACCTGGCCTTGCTGGCGATGGAGGCAGGAGCCGATAAGATCCGCATTAACCCCGGCAATATCGGCGGTAAAGACAAGCTGGACCGGGTGGTAGCCCGGGCCCTGGAAAAAAACGTGGCCCTGCGCATCGGGGTCAATGCCGGCTCGCTCTCCAGGGAGATCCTGGAGAAACACGGCGGCGCCACGGCTGAAGCCCTGGTAGAATCCGCCCTGGACAGCCTCGCGTTCATGGAGGGTCTCGGTTTTTTCGAGACGGTCATTTCCCTCAAGGCCTCTAACGTGGCCACCACCGTGCAGGCCTATGAGCGCATCGCTGACCAGGTTGCTTATCCCCTGCACGTGGGGGTAACCGAAGCGGGACGCGGCACCCGGGCGGCCGTCAAGTCTGCCATGGGGATCGGGGCGCTGCTGCTGCGGGGTATCGGGGATACGGTGCGGGTTTCGTTAACCGGAGACCCGGTCCAGGAGGTTTCCCTGGCCAAAGAGATTCTCCAGGCGGCGGGCGTCCGTCACTTTGGCCCGGATATCATTTCCTGCCCCA
>PWWY01000182.1 GCA_003561325.1 Syntrophomonadaceae bacterium
ATAATCGGCCAGCCGACGGTCCTCCGCGCTGCCTCAAAAACCAGCAGGACCAACAAAGCCCCGAGGATGATATCCGCCGTGATCGGCGCGCCCGCCCGCGCAGCGATCGCCGACCAGTTCATCCAGAGATAAAACCCGACAACCAGGCTCAGCGCCACGCAGAGCAGGTCGAATAACCCGGGCCTCGAAGTAACCCTTTTCTTGCGAATCGGGTAAACGAGAAAAATCAGCACAGCCAGGAGCATCCAGTGGATATTTCGAAAAAGCACGGCAAAAGGAGGGCCGAAGTAAGCCGTGTACAAGTGATAAAGGGCAATCCCCGCCGCAATAAAAGTGATCATCTTCCCAAATATTCCGGTTAAGCTCCTGTGTTTGCCCTTCAAGGCTTCTTCGATCTTATCTTCGGAACTCTTCTGGATCATGCGCAGCACCGGCAAGATGATCATCTCCTTCGACTCGTCTTGTTTCACTGCCTCAGTAAGACTTTGCTAGGACTGCTTTTCCCTGTGAATATTCTACAATATTTTACTCTCCAAAGCTACGAGGTTTTTCCAGGAAGTCCATTCCCGGAAGTCAATGTACATAAACAACCGGGTTTAGCCAGCTTGTGAACGGGCCAAACCCGGTTGTTGGGCAAAAATTATCGACTAAAAAACAGAGGAATGTCCCCGAATTCTTCGCTTCGCTCCGGTAACGCTGAAATCGTCCCCCTGGCTACGCTAACTTAAATTTTCGCTGTAGGGCTAGCGTCGGCTTTCTCTCCTTTTTTCCTACCTTCCCGGGGCATCTAAGGGATATTGCTCCCTGGAAAAAGTGATGGCTCCGGGATTTGGCACACGCTGCTCCCTGATCCCAGGCAGGCACGGCTCAGACCTTGACAGCCTCCTCCTTCCTTTTCGCGATTACCTCGATCAGGAAGATGCCGCCAACCAGGACCAAGCCGATGAGATCCCAAAGCAGGGTGGTTTCCATAAGCATGACAGAGCCGACAAATAAGATCGGACGGTGCCAGAAAGGCATCACCCGCACAAAATAACCCTGCATGGCGGCGCCCAGCCCGACGCAGGCAAAGGCAGCGGTGGGAAGGGCCAGGGCAATTTCACCGGGCGTGCCAATTAATAACAACGCAGGCCCCGTGATAAATAACAGGGGCGCAATGTACGCGGTAATCCCCATCTTCAAGGCTTCCCAGCCGGTAGTCAGCGGGTGAGCCCCGGCCACCCCTGCCGCTGCATAGGCGGCCAAACCGACAGGAGGGGTAATATCCGCATCGGTCCCGAAATAGAGGATGAACAAATGCGCTGCCAGGACGGGGGCGCCCATGGTCACCAGGGCCGGGGCAACCAGGGTAGCCAAAATAATATATTTAGCGGTGGTGGGCACTCCCATACCCAAGATTAGAGAAGCAATTAACGTCAAAGGCAGGGCCCACAACAGCCTGCCCCCGGAAAGCATTTCGATCAGGGTGGAAAATTTCAACCCCAGGCCTGTCATGGTGACCATGCCGATGATAATTCCCGCCACGGCACAGGCGGCTACCACCTCCAGGGATTTTTGAACGCCGTCGATCAAGGCCTGGATGATGTCTTTGGGGAACATGCGGGTTTCTTTTTTCAGCCAACTTAACAATATCGTCAAGACAATGGCAAAAAAAACGGAACGGGAAGGGGAAAATCCGCGGAACAGCATGTAGACCAGCAGTACCAGGGGGGCAAAATAATAAGCCCCCTGCTTTAAGACATCTTTCAGCCGGGGCAGCTCTTCCTTGGGCAAGCCCACCAGGTTCTCTTTCAATGCACGGTAGTGGATCATAAAATAGCTGGTAAAAAAATATAGGAAGGCCGGAAAGGCGGCGGCTACCATGATGTCCACGTAGGGCCGGCCCAAGAATTCTGCCATGACAAAAGCCGCCGCCCCCATCACGGGCGGCAGGATCTGGCCACCCGTGGAAGCATCGGCTTCCACGGCTGCGGCAAATTCCGGCTTGTAGCCCAACCGCTTCATCAGGGGAATCGTAAAGGTCCCCGTAGTAACCACGTTGGCGGTGGAGCTTCCCGTAATCGAACCGATAAAGGCACTGAACAATACCGCGGACTTGGCGGGACCACCTACATAGCGGCCGGTCAAGGCCAGGGAGAGGTCCCGGAAAAATAGCCCGGCGCCACAGCGGTCGAGAAACGCACCAAAAATAATAAATAAAAGAATAAATCGGGAAGAAACACCCAGGGGAATGCCAAAAACTCCAGCATCGGTAAGGTATAAATAGGGAAAGATCCTGGCGATGGAATACCCGCGATGGGCCAAAATGCCGGGCATCTGCTGGCCAAAATAGGCATAGACCATAAAGAGGAGCGCCACGATGACGATAAACCAGCCCACGGTACGCCGTCCTGCTTCGATCACCATGATGACCAGGAGGGCGCCCAGGATGATGTCCGCCTGGGTCGGCGCGCCCGCCCTGGCGGCGATGGCATCCCAGTTCATCCAGAGGTAAAAACCAAGCACCAGGGTAATGGCGACACAGAGATAATCTACCAGCTGGATCCGGTGGGTGGGCGATTTTTTGTTTGCCGGGAAATAAATAAAAATTAAGGTGGCCAGCAGCATCCAGTGGATATTGCGAAATAAAATGGCGAAAGGCGGACCTGCAATGGCTGTATAGAGGTGATATAACGCCGTACCAGCGGCCAGGGCCGAGGCGATGTAAAAAGCGTACCCTCTCAGCTGGCGCTGTTTCCCCTTTAGCGCCTCTTCCAGTTTGGCTTCTTTTGTTTCATCGATCTTTTTTTCCAGGAAGCGCTTGACCGGCATTCAGTTCAGCTCCTTCCGGGCCTTCAGAACCCCTGGTGGCAACTCTGAAAGCATGGTGAATTCGAACTGCGTTTCTTTCTCTGCATGGACCGTCGCCATGCATTGATGATCTTCTATTACTTATTTTCCCTCGATTTTCAGGAGCAAACGTGAACCTCCCGGCGCCAGATCAGTTAACTGGAGGCTCTCCCCGCCAAGCTCCAGTTCCTGGGGAACCGTTCGAGCAACCCTGATGAACAGCTCTGAGAATTTCCTGTCGTACCCGCTGACGCGGACGGTATCGCCCTCGTACGTGAAGCGATGACCCGAACCGTGCTCCAGGCCAGCTCCAAACCAGGAATATTGCTCTTCCAGCAAGTCCAATGTACCGCTTTCTCCCACCTGAAAGATTTGCACGACCGGGGTTCCATCGGAGGAATGGCGGTACCGCAGGGTAACGATTTCTTCGGAGGAGACTGGAACGGAAAAGAGCAGATGTTCTTCCTGGTTGTA
>PWWY01000028.1 GCA_003561325.1 Syntrophomonadaceae bacterium
GAAAACAGAGTCGAGGATGGATTCTGTTTGAGGGCAGGTTGTAAACGTGAGGAGACGAAAATGATCCTCATCGCTGCCACCTTTCCTTCGGTTACCCCTGGCCAGGAAACCGGGAGGCATTAGAAATACCCATCAAGGAGTCCGTAGAGGTTCAATGATGCCCGGGTCGTCATTACGGGGGGAATTCACACGCACCGATACTTCATAGCTTTCCATCAATTCTGCCGGGAAAGGTAAGAGAAGGTTTTTCAGGATAAGCCGATCGGTTTCGTGGTGAAGCCAGGCTTCTTCTGCCTCTTGAGGAAGAATGACCGGCATGCGGGGGTGGATGTTTTCAAGCAAGGAATTGGCAGATGTCGTGATGATGGTACAGGAATGAATGGTCTGCCCTGCGGGATCTGTCCAGGCATCCCACAAGCCGGCAAAAGCAAACACTTCACGATTTTTCAGGACAATCCTGTAAGGTTTCTTTCCGCTTGCTAGTTTTTCCCACTCAAAAAAACCGTCAGCCGGGAGCAGGCACCTTCTTTTTTGAAAACTATGTTTGAAGCTGGGCTTTTGATCCACGGTTTCTGCCCGGGCATTGATCAGCTTCCTGGCCGCAGAGCCGTCTTTTGACCAGAAAGGGATGAGCCCCCATTTGAAACAAGCGGTTTGATAGCCATCCTCAGGGTTGGGTTTAACAATAGCCAGGATCTCTTGTGAAGGAGCAATATTATAGCGTGGTTGGATCAAAGCGGGAATTTGCAGGTTAAATCGCCTTTGGAAACTTAGAAAATCAAAAAAAGAAAACCGCCCGCACATATTTTTCTCCCTCACCGTGCTTTTCGCCTGTTTTTTAGCGTCTTTCCTTTGTTCCCAAGATATAAGTAATTTGCGGTTGCTCGCCAGCAGCGCCTTTGGCCCTTTCCTGGTGGAAACGTCGAAAACGCAGCGCGGGTAAAGAAGAAACAGACAGTTCCTGCTCCAACAAGCGATGGGCTTCCCGGTATGCTTTATCCAGCATCTGCTCCACTTCGCCCGGTCCCAGGCGTTGTTTAAAGCGGCGAAAAGTAGATTCATCAGGTATGCCTTTGAAAAAACCGCAGCAGCGGCATAAAAGGGGGGAGATACGCAGCACGGTAACGAGCAGTTCTATGGTGGGAATTTTTAGCACCTTCTGTGCGAGTAAAGCCAGAAGCATGGACTCCAGGGGATATGGCGGTCTTCCGGTATCCTGGTAATAGCGTGCAAAAACTTTGCGGGGAATAAACGGGGCAATCTCGAGCCGTTTGAGCACGTGGAGGCGCTTATCCACCCCCGAGTGCTTTAGCTCATCGCCAGGCCAGAGTGTAAGTTGTTCTGGCAACAGGATCATCCTCCTTCTTCTCCTGTGTCAACCCGCTGCAACAACCTGGGCCCTGGAAAACTAACTTCATTTTTTCACAGGGGTCATTCCTCAATCTCGATGACCCTTTTTAAATCGATCATATCAAAGAGGTGTTTCACGTATTCATGATGCACGTTGGCAATCTTCAATCCACCGCCGTGCTTTTTAAGCTGCTTATGGCAAAGCACAAAACTTCCAAGACCGGCGCTGTCTATCATTTTGAGTTGAGAGCAATCGACGTAAATCTGGTAGCAATCCTGTTCACCGAGCGATTGTACTGCCTGCTTGAATTCTGAAACATTATTGAGATTTACTTCCTGTGGCAAGGTAATCACGCCGTGATCTTCACGTCGTTCGATTTTCATCGCCTCAGCAAGCCCCCTCGCAAAAGGTCCCCAAAACACGTTTCGCCCGCTTTTCAGGATCTAAAATCAAGCAATCTCCTTATTTTCTAACTAAATGATCTTAGGAATTTCTTTATAGACTTATATTCAAGAAACATCACGCAATCTCCTTGTAGGTTGTAAAAATTGTTCAATCAATTTGATGATTTCCACAGAAGTTTCTTGTCCAAGGGATGCGCCGGAATTGCGACAATAAGCAAAGCCCAGGGCTGTTATTACAAACCGTCTACTCCACCAGGAGGATGGCGTAGCGGTTCATGATTTCATCGTAGTGGCGCAGCACCTCGATGGGGTAACCCGCGCTGCGGGCTGTAGCAAAAACATCCACGGCCAGGGATTCCGGGCCAGGCCGTGCATCTTCTTTTTTCACGCAGCTTTCCCGGCTACCTGCGCACGTCGCACAAAAGCGGCACTCGTCCATAAAAAGCATGAAAGCTTTATGATAGCCGGACCAGAAAACCTCTCTTTCCAGCTGGATTAAGCGCTGGCTGACTTCCCTGCTCCACGGGACGCGATCTTCCGGCTTCTCCACAGCTTTCTCCAGATGAAAAAGGACCGCTTCCTTGTACTCAGCAAAAAAAGTGCGGCACTCTTCTACCGCAGGGACCTGGGGAGGGCAAGTCCCCTTTTTCCCGTAGCTGGAACATCCGAACATGCATTTAAATCGTACCCAATGGGCAACCTGGATCTGGTCCGCGCGGATCCAGCGGTAATCATCAAATCCATGTTTTCCAAACAGCACCTCCAATGAATCTTTCAGCATTGTCTCACCACCTTGTTTCGTTGATAAACGGCAACCTTTCCCCGGCAAAAATCGGGCGCGTCGTCACACAGGGTTCATTCCACACCTTCGATCTCCACGCTTAAAGACCAAAAGGCCAGATACGCGGCACAACCAGGGCGATGATCACCAGTACGACGAGACATAACCCGAGTCCAAACCGCAGATAATCCTGCGGCTTGTAATTGCCCAGGTGCTGCACCAGCAAAGGCGCCGGGTGACCAATCGGCATGAGAAAAGCCGCCGAAACACCGGCAATCACGGCAGCAGCAAAGGCTTTTGGATTCGCGCCCAGGACCTGCGCGGCATCAAATGCAACCGGGGTCATGATGACGGCGGCCGCAACATTGTGCAGCGGCTGGGGCAGGAGCATGGAAAAAAAGGCAACGCCCAACAGGACGCCCGTGGGGCCGAAAGAACCCAGGGCATCCAGCAGGAACTTGGCCAGCAGGGCGGAAGCGCCGCTGTTCTCAAGGGCAAGGCCCAGGGGATAGAGACAGCCGATCAGGATCACCGTCCGCCATTCCACGACCTCGTAGGCCTGTTTAGGGGTAAGGATATTTAGCAGGAGCATCCCGGCAGCACCGCTTAAGGCGGCCACGGCAATGGGAAGCCATCCCAGGGCGGCGCTGACAATCACCAGGATAAGGATCAAGGCAGCATAAGGCCCCAGGTGCCAGAGTTCCTGGGGCGCTTCCTCTTCCCTGGGCGCATGCAGCCAGCGAAACGAATCCCCGGGTTTAAAAC
>PWWY01000091.1 GCA_003561325.1 Syntrophomonadaceae bacterium
AAAGAACTGGAAGAGGCAAGGGGGCAGCTGGAGCTATTGGTCAGCCAGAGCCTGCACGGCGACCAGCCGACCATTCAGAGCCTGTTTCAGGAACTTGGCAATACCCTGCTTGCCGCCCGAAACAAGCTTTGCCGGCATTCACCCCAGCTTCCCGGCACCCAAACCGGCCACAACGATATGTCACAGCAAAAGGAGGGCGGATGATCACTGATTTGATATACGCCGGCATCGCTGTGGCCGTGGTCATTATCGTGGGCGCTCTGGCCATCAAGTTGGCGACACCTTACAAGGGAACCAACCCGCCTCGGCGGGTAAATAAACGCAAGTTGTCGCGACGGGACCGCAGGAGGTCGCACCACCAGATGTTCCCTGTAGTCTTCAACGATGACCATATCCAGGGCACCGGGGTCAACAACGATATTAGCAATTTTTTCGATGACCATTGGGGCGGCACCGGCCTGGGCAATGGTTTCCAGAGCAGTCCATATGACGGGATGGTCAACCCCGCATCGGGCGAAATAATGGTGGGCGATTTCGACACCAGAGGCAACATCTGGGGTTGCGGCAGCTGGGACTAGTTTGGGCTACGGCTATCCGAACTGGTCGCCCTCCGTCGTGCGCAAGATTGGTTGCAAGGCCAATCTTGACTTTACGCCCTGCCCCCGCTAAACTTCACTTCGTCACCTACCAACACCAACCAGGAAAACACTTTGGGCAATCACCACGATACCGGCTACAAAGAGTTGTTCAGCTACCCGGAGTTTGTCCGGCAGCTTATCGAAGGCTTTACCTCGCCGGAAATTGCCCGGATCATGGACTTCTCCACCCTCAAGCTGCACAGCGGTCATTATATTACCCCGCTGTTTGAGGAAAAGGTGGAAGACCTGGTCTGGTCGGTGGAGGTGCAATGGGACGGCAACCGCCGCCGGGTTTACCTTTACCTGCTGCTGGAGTTCCAGTCCACGGTGGACCCGGCCATGCCCCTGCGGATGACCCATTATGTGGTATGCTTTTACCAGCACCTGCTGAAGACCAAGGCGGCCAGCCTGCGCAAGGGGCTACCGCCGATCTTCCCGGTGGTGCTCTACAACGGCAGCAAAAAATGGACCGCCGCCACCGATATTTACGACTTGATCACGCCGCAGCCGCCGGTCTTTATGCAGCCCTACCAGCCTCGGCTGCGATACTATCTGATCGACGAAAGCCAATACGACCGCGAAGAGCTGGAAAAACGCCACACGCCCCTAAGCGCGGTCTTTGAAATTGAGGTGGCGTCGAAAAACCACCAAAATCTGAATAAAGCCATTGAGCGGATTGTGGCAATCATCCGGGCGGACCCCAATCGTAAACGCATCGATAAACTGATCACCCGCTGGCTCAAGCGGCACCTGCACCACCTGGGAGTGGATATCAACCTGGACAAGGTCAACAGCTTACTGGAGGACAAGGATATGCTGGCGGAAAACCTGGAAAACATGATCAAGAGGGAGCGGTCGAAAGGCCACCGGAAAGGGGTCAAGGAAGGCGTTGCTAAAGGCGTTGCTCAAGGCGTTGCCCAAGGCACCAAGGAGACCCTGCGCAAGCTAATCCAGCTCAAGTTTGGCGACCTGCCCGAGTGGGCCGAAGCACAGCTTGAAAAGGCCGATGCACAAAAGCTGGAAGCCTGGACCGAAGGCATCCTGCTCGCCAACAGCCTGGAAGAGCTGCTGGGCGAGCAGTAAGGTTAAGGCCCGGCCGGCTTGGTCTTAGACCTTCACTTAGTGGGCCGAATGGGCCTCCAACAAGGATGGCTTGCCAAATTGGTCCACAACGAACCTCAAACCATGGGCGTGCAAAATCACCATCGGCTGGCATTGGCAGACATCCAGGTCATCCTCTGACAGGGCCGCACAGTCTTGCTGGTGTTCGATCTCAACCTGAACTTCGTCGCCGGGTGGGTCATCGGTGATGAGCAACGTGGTGGCGAGCAAGGCCCGTTCGGTTGCGTTGTATGCGTATATTTCAGCCATCGCCACCCTCCCCTGCCGGCATTGGCAGCCGGAGCTTTTCCAAATCCTGTGCCAACCCTGGCTCTTCTCGCCTGGCCCGATCATTCGCCAGGATCACAATAGAACGCCGCAAATAATCTCCAGACAGCGAATACCGGTGGTGCTTGCGCAGGTAGCCAGCCACCTCCCCCCACGGCAGCCCCTCTCCCCTCAAACGCACCACCAGTGGCCACCAACGGCGGTCCAGCAACTGACGCTTCTTGGGCCGGCGGGTTTTTTTTTGCTTGGCTCGGGCTACAGCTACAGCTACAGCGACCTGTTCTTGTTCGACTTGGTCCATGTCGTCGGAAGTTACATCACGCGACTTCCGCCTGGCCCCTTTCGCCGCACGTTCATGATGGTGCAATACAGACACGAGCGCAACATAGGCCCGCTCGTGCGGCGGCAAACCAAAAGCTGGGTGGCGCTGGTCGCTCCAACGCCGCATTAACCGGGTTTGGCGATCAGCCAAACCAATGCGAACGGATTCCTCAAGGCGACCATGGTAGCGGCATAGCCAATTTCTCCGCTCTTTATCGATTCCGATGATCTTCTGCAGTATGTCCACTTGTAGCACCTCTGTATAAATTTTTATCCGCAACCTATTAGTGCCACCACTTTTAGCGATACAAAAACCCTTAACGCCAGGCACAGTGCCCGTTTGGACGACGCCTAGCGTGTCGTCCAAACGGGCACCCTCGCGGTGCACGACCCCCTTAGATTTAAGTGCAGCTTATCTTTAAAAAACGATTTTTTGCAAGAAAAAAGTTGACAACCCACGAAATGTTCTCTAATTATAGGGTAACTTTCCGCTCTATGAGCAACTTCGACCTTTGTCGAAGTACACCTGAACCTCCTTGGTTCTTGTAAATTTGCTATCATCAGGACTTCGAGCACCGGCCTTCAAGCCCCCCCGTTCATCCTCTACTTTCCGATGAACATTTGCTCCGGCCCTGCACCACATCGGGACAAGTATGTCCTCCTCCCCCCCCCATTTTAAGCGCTATCGGTCCACTTACTGTTGCCTCCTGTGCGGCCCATTATTGGTCCGCGTGTTGACCAGCAGCGCTTGCCCCCATGCAGCCTCCCACAATTGCGGAATCCGGCGGAGAGTCGGCTTTCCCCCACACTTACTACTACCCCCACTTACCGCTCGTTACTGCGTAACGGAAGCGATTACATAGGCCCGCCCTGGCTGCACTCCACAGTGCAATGGCCGCCCGCCGTGCGTCATCGGATATATCTGGATTTGCCCCCCAG
>PWWY01000174.1 GCA_003561325.1 Syntrophomonadaceae bacterium
CGACGCCCATTTCTTTGATTATGGCCGATATCGACCTGTTCAAGGCCTTCAATGATCATTACGGCCACCTGGCCGGCGATGAATGTTTAACCAAGGTTGCCCAGGCCCTGCGCCAGGTGGTAAAACGCCCGGGGGACCTGGTGGCCCGCTACGGCGGCGAGGAGTTTATCATCGTGCTGCCGGGGACAGATCAGGCCGGAGCGTTCGTTGTTGCCGAAGAGCTGCGCCAGGCCGTCGCCGATCTGAACATTCGCCATGCCTATTCCCGGGTGAGTGATCGGATCACCGTGAGCCTCGGAGTGGCCACCCGCATTCCCAAGGCCGTAGACGAAAGGGAAAAATTGATCGCCTCTGCCGACCAGGCGATGTACCGTGCCAAACAGGAAAGCAGAAACCGGGTTTGTGTTTACGGTACGGCGTAGCAGGGTAGTCACTGCACGCTGCAGGCGAAAAGAGCATCTATTTTTCAGGTAGAGCAGGACATTTGGATGGGCATGAAGAATCTAAGAAAGAATATAAATTGTATTAGAAAATAAAAAGTACAAAAAGAAAGGATGAGCCAAGTGGTTAAACTTTATGCGTTAACTACCTGTCCCTGGTGTAAGATGACCAAGCAATTCCTGGACGAAAAAGGTGTGGATTATGATTGTGTTGACGTGGACAAACTGGCGGGCGATGAACAGAAGCAGGCTATTTCTGAAGTGGAAAACCTTACCGGCAAACGGTCTTTTCCCGTGGTCGTAATCGATGACAAGGTGATCCAGGGCTACAAGCCCGATGCGATCATGGAGGCGCTGGGCAAATGAGCCAGACGATTTATTGCCCGGTTTGCCGGGTGAATTTTAAACCAAAAGAAGAATTAAAGCCGGGTGCCGTGGTCATCTGCCGCGTCTGCGGGGCCCGCATGGAAGTGCTCCAGGTGGAACCGGAAATCGAAGCGCGCAAGTATCCCCAGGAACCGGAAGAGGAGATATACGACCGGGTAAACACCTTTGCCGAACTAAAGGGTTACGTGTTCAAGGACACGAAAAAGCTGGTCATGGATGGGCTCTTACAAAAGAAGGAGGAGTACGGGGATTTTTTCTGTCCCTGCCGCTTTGACAACATTCCGGAAAATATTTGTCCCTGCCTGGAGACCCGGCAAAACCAGGTGAAGAAAGAGGGCATGTGTCTTTGAGGGCTTTTTTTCATGCCGGAGTAAGGTTTTACTCCACTCGCTGCTTTCGGCGCTGGTTCGGCGTTATCCTTTTTTCTTGAGCTGATCCAGTTCTTCCTGAAGATCTTCCATTTGTTCCAGCAGATCCAGGATCACGCTGGCGCCCATCAAGTTCACTCCCAGCGCTCTCTGAAGGCGCAGGGCTTTATAGATGCGTCCGACTTGATCGGTGCGAATATAATGCTGCCGAATGTCGATAATCCCCAAATCACCCATTTTTAGGAGCAGATCCCGGGGAAGGCCGAGCCGATGAAGTTCAACCCAGCGGTACTCTTCTTCGCAGATTTCGGCATCAAAGCAGTATATTTCCACCTGGTATTTTTTCATGGTTTCGAACTCCTTAGGATTTATGAATTTCGGCCAGCTGCTGGTAGAGCTTTTCTTCTTCAGGCTTGATTTCCCGGGGGTTATCGATCACGATCCGCAGGTATAGATCGCCGCCTGTGCCGCTCTTTTCAGGCATCCCTTTGCCTTTTAAGCGCAGTTTGTGGCCGGTTTGTGTCCGGGGGGGGATGGTGACGCGCACACTGCCTTCCAGGGTCGGCGCCTGGACCTTTGCTCCCAGGGCGGCCTGCCAGGGATAAACTGCCAGGTCGGCCTCCAGGTCATTCCCCTTAAGTTTATAAAGGGGATGGGGTGCGATCTTGATTTTTAAGTACAGGTCTCCTTTTTCGCCACCCGGCTCGGCTTCGCCACCCTGCCCCTTGAGGCGGATCTTCTTTCCATCACGCGCATCCCGGGGAATTTTTACTCTAATGGTCTTGGTGCCGGCGATTTGCCCGCTTCCACCACAAAGGTTACAAAAACTCCTTCCCACCTGTCCGGTTCCACCGCACTGGGAGCAGAGGTCTTGCAGGTTGATTTGAAACTGCTTTTCCCTGCCGTGATAGACATCCTCCAGCGCAACTTCCAGTTCGGCTTCGATATCCATGCCGCGACTCGGCCGACGGGTCCTGGCCCTGGATGAGGCCTGCCCTGCACCTCCCCGGCTAAAACCCTGTCCGAAAATGGCTTCGAAAAAATCGCTAAAACTGCTGGCCTGCCCTTCTTCTCCTCCGAACGAGAAGCTGAATCCTTCAGCACCACCGAAGTCCCGCCTCATCCGCTCAAAATCCCGGGCATTCCACTGCTGCCGCTGGCCCTGCTGCTGGTAGGAGGCAAATTCATCTCCATGCTGCCAGTTTGGCCCCAGGCGGTCATATTTTTCCCGCTTTTCGGGATCGCTGAGGACTTCGTATGCCTCACCGATTTCTTTGAATTTCTTTTCCGATTCCTCTTTTTTTTCCGGAGGCTGCAGGTCCGGGTGGTACTTTCGCGCCAGCTTGCGGTAGGTAGACCGAATATCTTTTTCCGTGGCACTGCGATCCAGCCCCAGGATCTTGTAATAATCTTGAAATTTTACAGCCATGGTTTGCTTCACCTCTAGTGTTTTTCCATGTTCAATATGGCGAAAGGTGGTTTGGAATTACTCTCTCGTTCCTAAATTATAGCAAATCTTTATTTTAAAGGCAACGCAGGATCTTTACTTCTCTGCACCAGTACGGGGCGACTCCGGAAATGGTGGAGGTCCTGGATGGGGCAATGGGGCATTTTGCGAATATCATCGCCAGGGACCTGGAAAAAGACGTGCTTAGGATTCCCGGGGCAGGAGCGGCCGGAGGGCTGGGAGCGGGCTTGCTGGCCTTCTTAAATGCCCGGTTGTGCCGCATTTTTTGACACCGATGAAGGATACCGGGCTCCAGACTGGGATCACCAATGATTGAGTTTTTTGAACTACAGCGGTGCACAGGGCACCGGGTCCAGGCTGATCGCAGGCAGCATTTTGTTGCTTTCTATTTCCAGGATCGAAGAAATGTTAAGTTCCCCCGCAGGGCTGAGCAACAACCGGTTATCTTTCTAGCGGAGGTGTTTTCTGCCCACTCTCGCCGCCATGACGACGGGATCGTACACGGGTGAGAAGGGAGGGGCGTAGGAAAGATCCAGGTTAAAGACCTGCCCCAGGGTCATTTCGGC
>PWWY01000119.1 GCA_003561325.1 Syntrophomonadaceae bacterium
CTCCCGCGCGGCCAAGGCCGTCGGCCGCACCATCAAACTGGAGCTCCAGTAAACGCGCCGCGCTTCATCGCCCGCGCCGGCGGGACTCCCACGGGAGCCTGAACTCGCCACCCGCAGCATCACTCACCATGCCACATCGAAAACCACCGACGTGGAAGCTGTCCGAAGACCGATCGTTGGCTTGCCGGCGTGATGGGCTCGGGCCTGAAACACTATTACCAATTCTGTAACAGCGGGCGGGGATCAGTCCGCGAGATGAGCTTCCACGTTCATGCGCTGATGAAGAATGCGGACGATCTCGATGCTTGGCCGGGCCTGCCGGTAGAAGGGGTCATTTTCTTGTAGTGACCCCTGTTAAGGGTTCTCGGACACCCGCGGCGGCGGCGACGTTGCGGCCGGCACGTGCGGCGGGTGACGATGCTATCATGACCGTCTACTATAAGGGATGTTGGGCCACCGCGATGTGAAGGCGACGATAACCTACACCGGCGTCCCGAACAAAGCGGGTCATGGCATCCCGCGCTCGGTCGGATATGGGGTTCTGTTAGGGGGTGTTATGCCGACCTGCATAAGATGATGCAATAGGAAGGGCAAGATAGGATACCGCGCTGATGATGACGGGCTTAGCGCCCGGATGCGCCGTTCGGACAGCATTTTATCCGAACCGGAAACGCTTGTTTGGCATCTTATGCGGATCCGTACAATCATTTTCAGAAAGCCTAGGTCGTATCGATATTATTGAACGATTATTGAGGTTTATATGAAAATTCTTATACGTAGGGCCAAGGTCGAGGATTCACCCAAACTGGCCGAGCTAATGAATTTAGCGGGCGAAGGAATTCCCGCGTATTTATGGGAGCAAATGGCCGCATCGGATGAGGATCCCATGGCGATTGGTGCGCGCCGAGTCGCACGAACGGAAGGTGGGTTCAGTTATACGAATGCCTATGTCGCCTCTTGTGGCGACGCCATTGCGGGTATGCTTTTGGGCTATAAGCTTCCCGACCCTCATGATCCCGGACCGATGGAAGAGGTTCCCTCCGTTGTCCGTCCGCTTATGGAGTTGGAATCGCTTGTTCCCGGTTCGTGGTACGTAAATGCCGTGGCTACGGACTCAACATATCGGGGCCAAGGGATTGGCAGCAAGCTTATGGAGAGGGCGGAGCAGCTTGCCGCATACTCAAATACAGCAACCCTCAGCTTGATTGTGGCAGAAGAAAACACTTCGGCTATGACTTTTTATGAAAATCTTGGCTATCAAGTCATCGAGCGGCGCCAAATCGTCCATTATCCTGGGTGCCCCCACACTGGGGACTGGATTCTTATGAAAAAGGAGGCAGTAACCTAACAACAGCCTTAACGCGGACCGGTTCTTCGCTGACGCTGCAAAGATGCTCGGTTGCGCTAGCGCGCATTTCTCACCGCGGGGTACGTTCGGGCGAGTGGCGGAGCGGATTTTCGGTTGGGCATGGTTGGGTGGCCTGGTGTTCCGGTCGGCTTGATGCTGGTGTTCGCCGCTGAGTGGTGTGGTCTTGGTGAATACATGCAGTCCGAGTCATGGTGGGCGCGCGTCGATGCGCCTCGGTGGGGCGATGGGCTCCGGGCGGGTGTGGCTCAGGGGCTTTGCGGCGGCGCCCGGAGGCGGGCATGGGCGAGGGCGAATGTGTCTTGAAACGGGCAAGCTGAGGCGAAGGCGATCTTGATGCGCCGCACCGGGATCGTCACCCGGGCGCCGATCTTCAGCAGTTTCAGGCGGATGCTGCCGCAGGTGGCCAGCAACTCGTTCTGAATGAGTCGAGGCAAACTGGCGCGCCGGATCCTTGGGATCAACAGCAAAGTGCAGCAGGTAAATGTCACCGAAGTCGTTGCTCAAGGTCTGCCAGTTGAGAGACGGCTCCTCCGCTTGGCGCAGGCCGCTGCCGAGCATAAACGCGGGGATCGATCCATCTGATGCCACCTCGATCATACTGACCGGGCGGCGCAACAGGTGGGCCGGATCTCGGCCGGTCTGAGCCCAGTCACCTGGATAGTCTCAAATAATCCGCGCTCGACAATGCGATGATCTCGCGCCCGTCCGCCGACGATCTCAAGCCGCTATAGCTATGGCCTGCTCTATGCCATCGCCGACGCCGCGCCCGTCTGAGGCCGGAGTGGTGCGTCCGTCTGCGTTCCGGCAACCGGGGGCATTTGCCTGCGTTAATGTTCGAGGTCATTCAGTGCGCTAGGGTTGAGTTTCTTTTGCCTTACGAGGGAGGATGCCATGACCAAACTTGCCCTGGCGTGCGCGACGGCGCTGACCGTCGCGTTAATCGGGTCTTCCGCCGATGCTCAACGGGGCGTAGGCGATCCTGAGGGTGTTGCCCGGATGGCCGAGCTGCCACCCGTGACGGAGATGTCCGGCACGGTCACGGATATGAAGATCGGCCGCTGTGAGGCGACGACCGGGCGGGCCGAGGTCGGCGTGCACTTGCTCGTCGAAACCCCGGAGATCGATCCGCTCGACTTGCACCTCGGTCCCGCCGACGCGCTGGCACACGTGATTGACCAGGTGGCCGTGGGCGATACCGTCAGCTTCGAGGCGTTCCGGACCGATGCCATGCCGGAAAACGCCTATGTCGCCAAGACCCTCACCGTCGACGACAAGACAGTGCACCTGAGGGATGACGGCCTGCGCCCGAGCTGGGCGCGGGACAGGGGCGGGTTCCGCGGCGGCATGCGTCGCGGCGAGCGCGACGCGCTGCGGCAACGCGGCAACCCGTGCTGGTGGTGAGGCGCAAATAGGTTCCTCGACGTTTCAAGTGGATTGGAAGGAGTCTCCGAGGGACGCGGCGATGAGGTAGATCATGGTCGCGAAGGTTATGGTGTTGCGGTAACCGCAGGCGCGGGCCCGGGGCCTGGAACAGACCGTTGAGGCCCTCGAGGCGGGCGTTGCTGTAGGTCGAGGTCCAGCCCTGGAGGATGCGTTCGAGGAGGCCGCAAATAGGGGTTTGTGCGTCATGTCTCCCAAATGGAAGCCATAGCGGGGATCGATTCCACTCGGTCTAAGTCGTTGGATGGGGGTATCTGTATGGGGACGCGATTGGCAGTCTGCGGGAGAAGAACGATGATCAAACCTCTAACGGCGCTCATTGCCGCGTTCGCGCTGACGGTGGCAACGGGGTCCACTCTGGCCCAGGTCGATACCCGGTCTCCCCAGTTCTGGTGGCCCGAACAGCTGGACCTCACGCC
>PWWY01000052.1 GCA_003561325.1 Syntrophomonadaceae bacterium
CGGATCCATTCCCGGGTGGGCTGGAACAAAAAGGCCACGAGCATCGCCAGGAAAATGATGAGTGCAATGAAGGGCGGATTGGGAAACGTAGGCCGAACACTCACAAGCACCAGGGGCAGCGCAAAAGCGCTTCCCAACAGGCCGATGGTCAGGGTATAGACGATTACCTTGCGCAGGGCCATGTGAATGTCCATCAAGCGGTATTTGACAATGGAATAGGTCATGCTGGCGGCCATAAAGAGGCCGAAGACCGGGCCGTAAGAACGCATGTCCACGCCCGGATGTCCCAGCAGGGGAAGGAACACGTTGGACATGGCACCCATAATAAAGGATAAAATGATTCCTCCGATAAAATAGCGGATCTGCAAGCGTGCGATGCCCCGCACGGTACGCAGCTGCCGTATTGCCAGGTAGATGGCAGATAATATCGTTATGATAAAAAATAACATGAAGAGAAAAAACAGGGGTCCGTAGATTGGGTCTTTTTGTTCCAGTGGCACATCTATGCCGGCAATGAATAAGGGGGTCATGCTCAAGGCAGCCATGGCCAGGGTCGCATATAAAAGGCCCACGATGAACCGGGTAGGGTATTCTTTTTCCTGGAAGCTAAAGATCAGGGCGAGAACGAACCAGGGGAAGAACACGCCGATGGCATGGGAAACGCGGACCCAGAAAAGCAAGGGTCCGTACTCCTGCTGGAACAAGATGGCCAGGGTTGCCAGGGTCCAAAGGCTCACCACAAAGGTAAACCCGGCGACCAATCGGTTCAGCAGGGCCTTAGGGTTTTTCTTGTAGACGATCGTCCCCAGGACAATCTGGGCTATCGCTGTTAATCCCAGGAGCAAGATGTTAGAAAGCGACACGTCCATGTGCCTTCACCCCCCTTACCAAACCTGCTTTGTCCTGCTGCTGGTAGATTGCAAAACAAATGAAAGGTTACTGCCGCCCATCCCCTGGGTGTTCAACAAGACATTCTCCACCCGGGCAAAACGTCCCTGTTTCGGCACGTGATCCATCCCGAGGTTGGGCTTGGGTTTTTCCAGGTTGATGGTCGGCGGCACATAAGAATCCTTCATCGCCTGCAGGGAAGAAATGACCTGCAAAGGCCCGGCGGCAGCCAGGGGATTGCCGATGGAGGACTTGATGGAGCTCATAGGAATGTTGTAGGCATAACGGGAGAAGACCTGTTCCACTGCCCTGACTTCAACCGCATCAATAAAGCGATCCCCGGGAGCATTGGCGGAGATAAAATCAATGTCCGACAAGCTCAACCGGGCTGATTTCAACGCCCCGGCCATGGACGAGCGAAACGCGTTGCCCATGACGCTGTGATTATAGGCATTACTGGCATGCCAGCCCGTTAAGTAACCGTAAATGCGTTTCTTGCTGCGAACGGCTCTTTCGGCGTTTTCCAGCACGATCATACCCGCTCCTTCGGAGAGCACCCCCCCGTCACGACCGGCGTCAAAAGGTCGGCTTGCTTTTTGGGGGCTACCGTTAAAGGAAGAGGTCAACAGCCCTCCTGAACAGAAACAGGAATACATAAACGGGGTGATGGGCGCATCACCACCACCAGCCAGGGCCACATCGATCTCTCCCCGGGCAATGGCAATCGCGGCAAACATGATACTGTACATACCCGACGAACAACCGATGGATATGGTGGTCACTGGCCCAAGGCACCGCAGTTCGCCGCCCATTTCTTTGGCCGCGGCGTGAGGGTATGCCGAAGAAAGCACGTATTCCCGCGTCACGCCGCTTTCTTTAAAATATTCGTACTCCTGCTCCACCATGGTCATATCATTCGAGCTTGTTCCAGCCCAGATGCCGGAAGAGAGAGAGGAAAATTTTTCTCGGGAGATGCCTGCATCTTTTAAAGCCATCAGTGCAGCCGAGATGATCAACTTGCTGGAAAAGCTGAGGTTGTGGTTGCCATTTACAGGCAATTCCTCCGAAAGGGGCAAGGGGAGAGAAACCTCGCCGGCGATCTGGCAAGAATAGTTGGAAGCATCAAAGCGGGTCACGGGGCCGATCCCGGAAACCCCCTCCTTTGAGGCCTTCCAAAATGCCTCGACACCGGCGCCGTTTGGTGCAATTGCGCCCAGGCCGGTAATGGCGATATCCGGCAAGTTAACTCCCCTCCTTGAGAAGCAGAATGTGTAGTCGGCACCAAAGAAAATCATGTAATGGTTCATGGAAACTCAGCATGAGTCGCTATTAAATCAGCAATCACAAAGTTAGCGAAATTTATTCCCCACCAGGAGCCAGCCCTGCCCGGCATATGTTTTTTCCAAGTGCTGAATCTTAAACCCTGCCGCCTGGGCCAGGGCGATCAATTCCTCCTGTTCAAAAAAATAAAAGTTCTCATGCCTCTTGATAAACTGGTTGATTCCCAAGAACAGAGGCATGTAGGGCAAAAGCCGTAAGAGATCCAGGGCAAAAACTGCCGGCCATCCCCGGGGATAGATCTCGCGCAGGGCCCTGGCCTGTTTCGCGAAGATAGGACGCATGCGCGGCTTCGCAGGCGGGGTGACCAGGACCAGGCGCCCCCCTTTTTTCAAGACTTTTCCCAGCTGTGCCAGGGTAAACTCGGGGCGCTTTGTGCTGTAGAGCACATTGATACAGATCACGCCGTCAAAGGAACCATCCTCAAAGGGAAGCGGCCGATTGAGATCCCCCAGCTGTAGGGAAACGCTGCTGCATCCCCGGAGCTTTTTCCAGGCCCGCTTCAGCATGGCCGTTGAGCTGTCCAGGCCGATAAGGTGAAGCAGTGGCTTCCGCTTCATTCCTTCCATAAAATTGCCCGTGCCGCAGCCCGCATCCAACAAGCATCCGTCGTCGGGCAGGCTGCAAAACCCGCAAACCTGCTGAATGAGCTGTTTGTAAGGAATGGAGCGCTGCATGATCCGATCGTATACCAGGGCGTAGATGTTCCAAAGCCCCCATTCTACCGGCTGGATCAGCGCAGTTTTTTCCTTTTCCAGGTGGCTTAATTCGCCACCCGCGGATAGCTTTTTCCCCCAGAACATTAATTTAACTCCTTCAAGGCATTGATTTCCATATCGACCAGGCTCACAAAAATATCTACCAGGCGGGGGTCGAACTGCACACCCTTCAGGCGGGTTAGCTCTCCCAGCGCCTCTTCGTGGGACAGGGATTCCCGGTACGGCCGGGGGCTGGTCATGGCGCTGTAGGCATCGGCGATGGCCAGCATACGGGCGTAGA
>PWWY01000094.1 GCA_003561325.1 Syntrophomonadaceae bacterium
ACTCCATCTGTAGCCGCCACCAGGACAGGTTCACGATACCGGGAAACATCCGGCTGAAAAAGGCCGGCAAAGCCGCCGATCCCCGTCAACACTTCTCGCCGATGGGTTTTCTTAACCATCTCTCTTATGTCGGCAACAATTCTCTCCCCGGCTTCGATATCAACCCCTGCAGACTTGTAGTCAAAGCCTCCTGATTTCGTCATAGTTTTCCCTGCCTTTACTGGAAATGGGATAATGACCGGAAAAACAGGCGGTGCAGAGCTCACTTTCCGTAAGCCCTGCTGACTCAATCATGTTTTGATACCCCAGGTAACCCAGCGATGTGGCCCCGATCTGCTCTCGAATCTCTTCCACGGCTCTAGAGGAGCCGATTAGCTCTTCGTAGGTGGGTGTGTAAATGCCATAGTAGCAGGGGGAAATCACGGGGGGGGAGCTGATCCTCAAATGAACCTCCCGCGCGCCTGCCCTGAAGAACATGTTAACAAGTTTCTGGCTGGTTGTTCCGCGGACGATGGAGTCATCGACGACCACAACGCTTTTTCCTTCCACCACCTTGTAGATGGGATTCAATTTTAACTGGACACCGAGGCTGCGAATTTTCTGGTTTGGCTGAATGAAGGTTCTCCCGATATACTTGTTTTTGATCATGCCCATTTCATACGGGATGCCCAGTTCTTCAGCAAAGCCCGAAGCGGCAGAGAGGCTGGAATCGGGCACCCCGGTGACCAGGTCAGCCTGGGCCGGATGCTCGCGGGCCAGCCTCCTTCCCAGTTCTTTGCGCACCAGGTGAACATTCTTGCCGTGGATATTGCTGTCAGGACGGGCAAAATAAATGTATTCAAAGACGCAGAGGGCCAGCCGCTGTGAAGGCAAGGCCTGCTTGCTGGTGAGGCCGTTCTCATCGATGATCACCATTTCACCGGGCTCAATATCCCGGATCATCTCAGCGCCAATGGTATCAAAGGCGCAGGTTTCAGAAGCCAGCACGTAGTGCCCCTTCCATTTCCCCAGGGAGAGGGGGTGGATGCCGTACGGATCACGCACACCGACCAGGCTGTTTTCCGCCAGGAACAGGAAATTATACGCACCGCGTAAGTGGGGGAGCGCCGATGTTAACGAGGCCTCCAGGTCACGGTACCCATAGCGGGCGATCAGGTGGGCCACCAGCTCGCTATCCGTGGTGGTCTGAAAGATGGAACCCCGGTCTTCCAGGAACTCCCTGAGTTCCAGGGCGTTGATCAGGTTGCCGTTGTGAACGACAGCGAGAGAGCCGTGGCGGTACTCGATCAAAAGGGGTTGGGCGTTTTCCGGGCGACTTCCCCCGCTGGTGGAATAGCGCACGTGGCTGACGGCCGCCACGGTCGGCTTGTTTTTCATGGCCTCCAGGTCGGTAAAAACCTCGGAAACCAGCCCGACTCCTTTCTTCAGGTGGATGGTCTTTCCGTCGCTCACCGCGATCCCGGCACTTTCCTGGCCCCGGTGCTGCAAGGCAAACAGGGCAAAGCAAGACAGGCGAAAGAGATCTTCTCCCGGGGCAAAAATTCCAAAGACACCGCATGCTTCTTCCATCCGGTCATGCCGATCCTCGCTCTGTTCGGCGGCCAGATCTTCTTTCAGGCCTTTACGACTCAGTCGAGACAACGGGCAATAACCTCCTCCCAGGCCTCTTTGATTCTTTCCAAAGAAAGATCAATCAAGGGCTCTCCTTCTTGTATTTTCACGGTCAACTTCTCTCCTTTCACTTCGCCCAGCAGCTGCCAGGGAAGTTGGTAGGAACGGATAAGCGCCAGAAAATCCCCTTCTTTTTCCAGGGGCACACCCACCAGGACCCGGGATTGGGCTTCCCCAAAGAGCAGTTCATCCATGCGCGCGTTTTCCGGGCGCGGCAGGTTGATTTCCACGCCAAAACCTCCGGTAAAGGACGCCTCGGCCAGGGCAGTAAGCAAGCCCCCGTTGGAAAGGTCGTGCGCCGAAGTGATCACCTTGCTGGCAGCAGCCTCGCCTAGAAATTGATGCAGGGAGACAGCCCGGTCCAGGTCCGGCAGCGGTATGTCTCCCGCCAGCACCCCATGCAGGGCATAGAGATACTCGCTTCCCGCCAGGCTGCCGGCCAGGTCACCCAGCAGATAAACCCGGTCGGATTCCCGCCGCCAGCCTGTTTGTAATTGGCAGGAAAGATCATCCAGTAACCCCAGCATCCCCACAACTGGGGTGGGAAAAATCGCTTCGCCGCTGGTCTCATTGTAAAAGCTCACGTTACCCCCGGTTACGGGAGTCCCCAGGGCCCTGCAGGCCTCCGCCATCCCTTTGACGGCATGCTTAAACTGCCAATAAATCTGGGGGCGGGTGGGGTTTCCGAAATTCAAGCAGTTGGTGATCGCCAGGGGTTTCGCTCCCACTGCAGCCACATTGCGAGCCGCTTCAAGCACGGCAATCATCCCGCCTTTGTAGGGATCCAGGTACACATACCGGCCGTTGCCGTCGGCGGAAAAAGCCAGTCCCCTGGTGCTGCCCCTGACCCGGATCACCGCGGCATCGCCCCCGGGGCCCTGGGCCGTGCATGTTCGTACCATGTAGTCGTATTGCCGGTAAATCCACTGCTTGGAAGCGATATTCGGTGAAGCAAGCAGCTCCAGGAACGCCTTCTCCAGGTTGTCTGGCTGGGGCACTTCCTGCATATCATAGGATTTCAATTCCTGGTAATAGGGAGGTTCCTCGTCGGGCAGATCGTATACCGGGGCATTTTCCCACAGGAAATCAGCAGCCAGTTCACCCACCTTTTCACCGTAATGGTATATCTGCAGCAGACCATCCCCGGTAACCTGCCCAATGGCGCTAAATTCCAGCCCCCAGCGAATAAAAATGTCCTGGAGGGCTTCGATCTTTTCATTTTCTACCACCAGCAGCATCCGTTCCTGTGATTCGGAGAGCATGATCTCGTAGGGCGACATGTCCTCTTCCCTGCAGGGAACCCGGTCCAAGTGGATGATCATCCCGCTCCCCGCGCGGCTGGACATCTCCGAAGTGGCACAGGTGAGCCCGGCACCTCCTAAATCCTGGATACCGGCAACCAGTTCTTTTTCGATCGCCTCCAGGCAGGCTTCAAGGAGTAATTTCTCCATGAACGGGTCGCCTACCTGCACGGCAGGCCGCTGGGCTTCAGAGGTTTCATCCAGTTCTTCCGAAGCAAAGGTAACCCCGTGCAGCC
>PWWY01000206.1 GCA_003561325.1 Syntrophomonadaceae bacterium
ACGGTGACCGGGCCGTCTACCTCCATGGTAGATGCCCTCAGTACCGGCATCTTCGTCCTGGGGGCGCAGCGGGGCCTGGCGCTCCTGGAAACGCTGCCGGAGTATGAAGGCCTCATCGTGGATCAGCGGGGTGAAATCTTTATCTCCCCGGGGCTGCAGGACGATGTAGAGCTGCTCTAATCCCGGGGCAGGGGACGGAGGGATAAGGTGAAAAAAGGCAAAACCTTTTACATGGTCTACCTGGCGCTCCTGGTGGCCTTTGCTGTCGCCGTGCACACCATTGAAGCGGTGATCCCGGTGCCCATCCCGGTCCCCGGGGTGAAGCTGGGTTTGGCCAACATTATTACCCTTTTGGCCCTGGTCCTCTACGGCACCCGGAGCGGCCTCATCGTGGCCGCCTTGCGCACGATCATCGGCAGCCTCCTGATCGGGAATTTCCTGGGCCCCGGTTTTTACTTGAGCTTTGGCGGCGCCGTCAGCAGCGCCCTGGTGATGGGGTTGTTCATGCTCCTGCGCCGTTCGGGCAAAATGACCCTGATCTCCGTCAGCGTGGCCGGCGCCGTGACCTTCAACGTGGTGCAGCTGGGCCTGGCCGCCCTGCTGGTGCAGAGCTTCATCCTCTTCCGGGGTTACCTGCCCGTGCTGCTGCTGCTGGCGGTGCCCACGGGGATCTTCACCGGCGCGGCGGCGATCTTCCTGGAGAGCGTGGTTGACCGGGTGGGACTCAAGATGGAACAGCCCACGGGCCGCTAGCGGCGGAGCAGGAATTGATCCCCTAAAAGAAAGAGGAGGAGGAGGAACTTTTTTGGACCCCATGATCCTGGCTTCCGCGTCACCCCGCAGGGCGGAACTCCTGCGGCAGGTGGGCATTCCTTTTCTCGCCCGCCCGGCCTCCTACCGGGAGCCTGCCATCGAAAACCTGGAGATGGTGCAGGAGAATGCCCTGGAAAAAGCCCGGGAGATCGCCGCGGCATACCCCCAACGTGTCGTGCTCGGCGCCGATACCGTGGTGATCTGCGCGGGACGTTTTTTGGAGAAACCCCGCGACCCCCGGGAGGCGCAGCAGATGCTGCGGGAGCTGAGCGGCCGGGAACACCAGGTGATCACGGCCCTGGCCCTGCTCTGGGAAGGACGCATGCTCACCCGCCGGGAAGAAACGCGGGTGTGGCTCCGGGAACTGGAAACGCCGGAAATTGCGGCCTACGTGGCTTCCGGGGAACCCCTGGACAAGGCCGGCGCTTACGGTATCCAGGGGCGGGCGGCCGTTTTCGTGGAACGCCTGGAAGGCTGTTATTTCAACGTCGTGGGTCTCCCCCTGGCCCTGCTGGTGCAGCTGCTGAAAGAGTGGGAGATTTCCATCTGGTAGCGAGGAGGCGATGAAAACGCAGAAGCGGTACACGATCAAAGATTTGCCGGAACAGGAGCGGCCCCGGGAGAAGATGCAAGCCTACGGGCCGGAGAAGCTCTCCAACGCGGAGCTCCTGGCCCTGATCCTGCGCACGGGCCACCAGGAAGAAAGTGCGATCCGCCTGGCGGAACGGGTGATTTACCAGGCGGGCGGCCTGCGTTTCCTGCCGGATTTTACCCTGGAAGAACTGCAGGGCATCAAGGGCATCGGGCTGGCCAAGGCTGTCCAGGTCAAGGCGGTGCTGGAACTGGGAAAACGCCTGGCCGTTTCCGCCCGCCCCCAGCGCATCTCCGTCTCCTCTCCCCAGGATGTGGCCAGCGTGCTCATGGAAGAGATGCGCTATTACCAAAAAGAGCATTTCCGCATCGTGCTCTTGAACACCAAGAACCAGATCATTTCCGTGGAAGAGATTTCCGTGGGCAGCCTGAATTCCTCCATCGTGCATCCCCGGGAAATCTTTAACCAGCCCGTGAAAAAAAGCGCGGCCGCGATTCTTTTAGTACATAACCATCCCAGCGGGGATCCCTCCCCCAGCCGGGAGGATTTAGAGGTTACCAAGAGGCTCATGGAGGCCGGCCGTATCCTGGGCATCCAGGTGCTGGACCACCTCATTGTCGGCGACGGCCGCTATCTCAGCTTCAAGGAAGAGGGTCTGCTCTTTTCCTGAAGGCACGACTCGCCTGCCGGCGTTCCAGTCGGCCCCGGCGGGAAAATATGGTATTTTCATCCAGGCATTCCGCTGTAGAGAAATCCAGGCATTTATGGTATAATATGATGTTTAAGAGCTTCGAAAAATGGGGGCGGTCAGGGGGAGAAAACCCGCTGCCCGCGCCAGCATACGCGTGAGCAAGGATCGCGGAGAAAGGAAAGGAGTCAGCCGTAGATGGCCATTTTTACCAGGTATTTTTCCAGGGACATCGGGATCGATTTAGGAACGGCCAATACGTTGGTCTATGTGCGAGGGAAGGGGATTGTGCTGCGCGAACCTTCTGTTGTCGCCATCCGCAAGGATACCAACAGCATCCTGGCTGTTGGGGAAGAAGCCAAAAAAATGATCGGGCGCACACCGGGCAATATCGTGGCCATTCGGCCCATGAAAGACGGGGTGATCGCTGATTTTGACATCACCCAAACCATGCTGCGGCACTTCATCGGTAAATGCTACCGCCGGCGGGCCATCTTCCTGCCCCAGGTGGTGGTCTGTGTCCCCTCGGGGGTGACCGAGGTGGAAAAGCGGGCGGTGCTGGATGCCACCAAGCAGGCAGGCGCCAAGGAGGCCTTTCTCATCGAAGAGCCCATGGCGGCCGCCATCGGTGCCGGGCTTCCCGTGGAGGACCCCACGGGGAGCATGATCGTCGACATCGGGGGCGGAACCTCGGAAGTTGCCGTGATCTCCCTGGGAGGGATCGTGAGCAGCAAATCCATCCGCGTGGGGGGAGACGAGCTGGACGAAGCGATCATCAGCTACATCAAGAAAACCTACAACTTGATGATCGGCGAGCGGACGGCGGAAGAGATCAAGATCCAGGTCGGATCCGCCTACCGCACCGAGGAAGAAGAAGCCATTGAGATCCGCGGACGGGACCTGGTCAGCGGTCTGCCCAAGATCCTACGGGTGACCTCCTGGGAAATTGAAACGGCCCTGGCTGAACCCGTGGACGCCATTTTAGAGACGATCAAATCCACCCTGGAACGCACCCCACCGGAACTGGCTTCCGACATCATGGAAAAGGGCATCATCATGACCGGCGGCGGCGCCCTCTTAAAGGGGCTGGACCGCC
>PWWY01000046.1 GCA_003561325.1 Syntrophomonadaceae bacterium
AACCGGGGTGATGTCCAGCAGCGAAAAAGTTGCCCTCTATATTGCCAACTGCCAGAAAATGGAGATCGAAGTGCTGCCTCCCGATGTCAACGAGAGTGAAACAAACTTTACCGTGGTGGGCAAGAACCGCATTCGCTTCGGGCTGGCTGCCGTGAAAAACGTGGGCAAAGGCGCCATTGAAGCGATCATTAAAACCCGGGAGCAGGAAGGAAAATTTACTGGACTGCATGATTTTTGCAGCAAAATTGATCCGAGGACCTGTAATAAGAAAGTCGTGGAGAGCTTGATCAAAAGCGGGGCTTTTGACTCCCTGGGAGGACGGCGTTCCCAGTACTTGAACATCCTGGAGCCTGCCCTGGCGCAAGGCCATCAGATCCAAAAGGAAAAAATGAACGGGCAGCTCTCCATGTTTTCCCTGCTGGGTGAAGAAGCGGCGCCTTCTGTAGCGGAAGATGAACTGCCTGCCCTCCCGGAGTTTTCCGCCAAAGAGAAATTGGCCATGGAAAAAGAAATGGTCGGGCTCTACATCTCCGGCCACCCCCTGGACCAGTACCGTCCCATCCTGGATAATATCAACCGTGTTGTGCCCCTGGGGGAGCTGCCGGACGTGGGTGATCGACGGCAGGTTTCCATCGCGGGGATGATCAGTTCACTGCGCAAGATCTACACCAAAAAAGGTCAGCCCATGTGTTTTCTCAAGATCGAGGATTTAACGGGAGAAGTTGAAGTGATCGTTTTTAGTGATATCTATGAACGTTATCAAGAGGAGATCGAAGAGGACCGGGTTGTGATTCTGAAAGGGCAAACAGACAGCAAGGAAGACGACGAGGTAAAGATTCTTTGCAAGGAAATCACTTTTTTACCGAAAGAGGCCAAGCAGCTGTTCATTAAAATCTGTGGAGAAAAGCCCCTGGGGGATATGGTGGCGCTCAAGGATATTCTCATAGATTTTCAAGGAGGGATGCCCGTTTACCTGTATTTTGAAGACAAGGGCAAACTGCTGCTGGCCGGTCAGAATTGTTGGGTCAGGGAAGATGGCAGCCTCTATGAACGTATCGAACGATTGTTAGGTCCTGAATGCTTAAAAATCCAGCAGATGGAAGCCTATTGAAGCGTTTCCGCGGTTGATGCGTCCCTGGGATTGCCCTGGATGAAGAAGGAGCGTCATGATACCATACTTGGGGTGAGGATCATTGAAAAAAATTGCCGTATTGACCAGCGGAGGGGACGCTCCCGGCATGAATGCCTCCGTGCGAGCTATCGTACGGAAAAGTATTTACCATGAACTGCAAATTTACGGGATTATGCGCGGATTTCAAGGGCTCATCAACGGGGAAATTAAGGCCATGCGTCTTGGTTCTGTCGCAGATACGATTCACCGCGGGGGAACCATTCTCCTCACGGCCAGGTCTCCCGAGTTTCTCACAGCGGAAGGCCAGGCTAAAGGGATCGCCTTTCTCCAGCAAGAGGAATTGGAGGGGTTGATTATCATCGGTGGTGACGGATCCTTCCGTGGGGCCGGTGTGCTGGAGGCGGCGGGAATAAAAACCGTCGGTATCCCGGCAACCATTGACAATGATATCCCTTTTACGGATAACTGCATCGGTTTCGATACAGCGCTGAATACGGTCACCGATGCCATAAACCGTGTTCGCGATACGGCCACCTCCCATGAAAGGGTTTATGTGATCGAGGTCATGGGACGAGATTCGGGCCATATCGCTTTACTTGCCGGGTTGGCCGGGGGGGCCGAATCCATCATTGTCCCTGAGGTTCCTTTTGACCTGGCCGAAGTTTGCAGCCGCCTGACGCGCGGCGTGGAGCGAGGCAAGCTGCACAGCATCATCTTGGTGGCGGAAGGTGCGGGCAGCGCCATTCAGATTGCCAAAGATATTGAGGAGCTTACCCGGATGGAGGTGCGGGTGACCATCCTGGGGCACCTGCAGCGGGGCGGCACGCCGACGGCTTATGATCGGATCCTGGCCAGCAGGCTGGGAGCCAGGGCCGTAGACCTGTTAATGGAAGGGACAAGCGGAGTCATGGTTGGTTATTACCAGGCGGGAATTCAAGTCATTCCCTACGGGGATGTATTTGCCAACGAAAAATCATTTTCTTGGGAAGATTACAAGCTGGCAGGGATTCTTGCCATCTAAAGAGGGGACAGGGTGAACGGATGAGGCGCACAAAAATTGTTTGCACCATAGGGCCGGCATCTGAGCGATACGAGATGATTCGCGATCTCATTAATGCGGGTATGGATGTTGCCAGGTTAAATTTTTCCCACGGCACCCACCAGGATCACCAGCTCAGGATCGAAGAAATCAGGCGGGCCAGCGAGGAAACAGAAAAAAGGGTGGGAATCATGGTCGATACCCGCGGCCCGGAGATCCGCATCAAGGGGATTGCCCAGGGGGAAATTACCTTAAACGATGGAGATACCTTCACGTTAACCACCGAAGATGTGGAGGGCGACCAAAACCGGGTAACCGTGACCTATCCCGGTTTTGCCCGGGAGGTAAAACCGGGGGCCCGCATTTTACTTGACGACGGCATGATCGAATTAAGGGCCGAGGAAAGCAGTGAAAACAGCGTGATTACACGCGTGATCCACGGCGGACGTCTTTCTTCACGGAAAAGCATTAACTTGCCCGGGGTCTCGGTGAACTTGCCCTCTTTGTCGGAGAAAGATATCCAGGATATCAATTTTGCGATTGATCACGGTGTTGATTTTATCGCCGCTTCGTTTATCCGGCGCCCCGAGGATATTTTAGCCATCCGGCGGTTGCTGGAAAAAAGCAATGCGGATATGCGGATTATCGCCAAGATAGAAAGCCAGCAAGGGGTGGATAATTTCACAGGAATCCTGGATGTTGCCGATGGAATCATGATTGCCCGGGGCGACCTGGGTGTTGAAATCCCGGCCGAGGATGTGCCCCTGCTGCAGAAGAAATTAATTCAAGTTTGCAACCACGCCGGCAAACCCGTGATTACGGAGACACAGATGCTTGATTCCATGATCAGGCAGCCCCGGCCCCCCCGGGCAGAAGCCAGCGATGTGGCCAATGCCATCTTCGATGGAACCGATGCCGTGATGCTTTCAGGAGAAACGGCGGCAGGGGCTTATCCCCTGGAAGCCGTTCAAACCATGGCCCGCATTGCCTGCAGGACGGAAGAAGCCCTGGATGATA
>PWWY01000062.1 GCA_003561325.1 Syntrophomonadaceae bacterium
AAGGAGGGGATAGGATGCGAGAGGTTGATGTGAAACTGATTACAGATGCCGTTGCCGAGATGAGTAAAGAAGCCAACTATTTTCTCGGGGATGATGTGGTGCAGGCCTTTGAAAAGGGGTTAAAAGAAGAGGAATCGCCCGTGGGGAAAGAGATGTTCAGCCAGCTGTTGGAAAATGCCCGTATTGCCAGGGAGGAAGAGGTTCCCATGTGCCAGGATACGGGTTTTGCCATTTTATTCGTGGAACTGGGCCAGGATGTTAAGCTGGTGGGGGGCGACTTTACTGAGGCGATTAACGAGGGTGTGAGACGGGGTTACACCGATGGATATTTAAGGAAGTCCATCGTGAGCGACCCCCTGGAAAGGGTTAATACCAAGGACAACACCCCTGCCATTATCCACGTGGAGATCGTTCCCGGCGATCAAATCAAGCTCACCCTGGCACCAAAAGGCGGCGGAAGTGAAAACATGAGTGCCGTGGGGATGCTCAAACCGGCCCAGGGAGCCAAAGGATTGGTTGATTTTGTTGTCGATACCGTGAGCAAGGCAGGCCCCAATCCATGCCCGCCCGTTGTCGTCGGCGTCGGCTTCGGCGGCACCTTTGAAAAGGTTGCCTACCTGGCGAAAAAGGCCTTGCTTCGCCCGCTGGGTGAGCCCAATCCGGATCCTTTTTATGCTGACCTGGAAAAAGAGATGTTGGAAAAAATCAATAACCTGGGTATCGGACCCCAGGGTTACGGCGGCAGGTTTACCGCCCTGGGTGTTCAGATAGAAGTATTCCCCTGCCATATCGCCAGTATGCCCGCTGCTGTGAATATCAACTGCCATGCGAGCCGTCATAAAGAACGGGTGATCTAAATCAGAGAGAGGAGGGAATACCCGATGGAACCGAAAAGAATCAGTGCGCCGTTAACGGATGAGATGATCATGGAATTGAAAGCGGGCGACAACCTGCTCATTTCCGGTGTGATCTACACCGGCAGAGATGCTGCCCATAAAAAGCTGGTCGAGCTCCTGGAGAAAGGTGAGGAGTGGCCTGTGGATTTAAAGGGTCATTTTATCTATTACGTAGGTCCTACCCCTGCCAAGCCGGGGCAAGTGATTGGTTCGGCCGGCCCCACGACCAGCGGACGAATGGATTCGTATACCCCCGCCGTACTGAAGTACGGCATTAAAGCGGTCATTGGTAAAGGAGCGCGGGATGAAGCAACCCGCAAGGCTTTCCAGGAATATAAAGGTGTTTACCTGGGTGCCACGGGAGGTGCCGGTGCCCTGCTGGCCAAGCGGATCAAGGATGCGGAGATCGTGGCTTACGAAGAGTTGGGCCCCGAAGCCATCCGCAAGCTGGTCGTCGAAGATTTTCCTGTGACGGTGATTAATGATGCCCACGGCAATGATCTCTATGCGGAAGGCCGTAAGCAGTACGCCAAACCGTAGAAATTACCATCTCTAAACGCTGTGCATGGTTGGATCCCGATCTTGAATGACTTTACCTGTTAACTTGAAAGGAGTTGACTGTCTTGAACAAAGATGAACTGTTAGCAAAAGCGCAAAAGCCTGCCCAGGATGCCATGATCCTGCATCCTTTTTACCAGGGCAAAGTTGAGGTTACCCTGAAATGCGTCGTGCGTGACTATCATGATTTTGCCATCTGGTATACTCCCGGCGTAGCGGCGCCCTGTCGGGCCATAGCCGATAATAAGGAAGAAGTATACAAGCACACCAACAAGGCCAACTTTGTAGCCGTGGTATCCGACGGAACCCGCGTGCTGGGCCTGGGTGATATCGGGCCCGAGGCCTCCATGCCCGTGATGGAAGGTAAAGCCCTGCTCTTTAAGTACTTAGGGGGTGTAGATGCCTTTCCTATCTGCGTGGATACCAAGGACCCCGATAAGCTGATCGAATTCGTCAAAATGCTGCAGCCTTCCTTCGGGGGCGTGAACCTGGAAGACATCGCCAATCCCAAGTGTTTCTACGTGCTGGACCGCCTGCGGGAAGAGTGCCACATCCCCATCTTTCACGATGACCAGCAGGGTACCGCCTGTGTGACCCTGGCCGGATTGATTAACGCCCTGAAGATCGTCAACAAGGACATGAAAACAGTCCAAATCGCCATGATCGGCGTGGGCGCCGCCAACGTTGCCACGGTGCGCCTGCTCTTAGCAGCCGGTGTGCCTTCCGAGAATATCGTCATGTGCGACAGCACGGGCATCTTGCACAAGGGGCGCACGGACATCAAGGAAACCCACCAGTATAAGCTGAAAATCATCGAAATCACCAACAAGGATCAGAAAAAAGGCGGGATTGCCGAAGCCATGGAGGGTGCCGATGTGGTCATCGCGCTTTCCAAGCCCGGCCCGGATACGATCAAGAAAGAATGGGTCGAGAACATGGCCAAGGATGCCATCGTCTTCGCCTGCGCCAACCCCATTCCGGAAATCTGGCCCTGGGAGGCGAAAGAAGCAGGCGCCGCCGTGGTTTCCACCGGCCGCTCTGATTTCCCCAACCAGGTGAACAATTCCCTCGGCTTCCCGGCAATTTTCCGCGGGGTGCTGGACGTGCATGCTTCAACCATTACCGATCCCATGTGCATCGCTGCGGCAGAAGAACTGGCGGCTTGCGCGGCGGAAAAAGGGCTGAATCCCGAAGAGATCCTGCCGACCATGGATAACTGGGAAGTGTTCCCGCGGGTCGCCACGGCCACGGCCATGCAGGCGATAAAAGAAGGGGTGGCCCGCCGGGAACTCAGCAGAGACGAAATTTACAAGATCGCGACCGAGAAGATCAAGAGAGCCCAGGACCAGACCAGGTTGCTCCAGGAAAACGGGATCGTTCCCATGCCTCCGGTAGAGTAAAACAAGAACATGATCATCGATGCAGCACAGGCCGGACCCAGCAGGGAAACGGCTCCAGCGGGCTTCCTGTCGGCTGCACATGCTCAAGAGATCATCAACGGGCGGTGGTGGTTGGAAAGGTCGGGGATACCGGTGTTTGACTTTCCAGCCATCCCGCGTCTTGAATTCAGCAGGAACACAAGCAGGATCGAAAATTGCCTGATACGCAGGATAGAAGGAGGTCTAAAGTAAATGCCCCAAGTGGAAATGGTTGATATCTATATCATGGGCAAAAAATACTCGGTGCCCGAATCGTTAACGATTATGGATGCCATGGAATTTGCCGGCTACCAG
>PWWY01000156.1 GCA_003561325.1 Syntrophomonadaceae bacterium
AACCAGGAGGTTTTGCAATGCCGGTCGTAACCATGAAACAACTTTTGGAAGCCGGGGTGCACTTCGGACACCAAACGAGGCGCTGGAACCCCAAGATGAAGGAATTTATTTTTACGGAGCGGAACGGGATTTACATCATTGACTTGCAGAAGACCGTGCGCTTGATGGATGTCGCCTACAACTTCGTGAAAGAACTGGCGTACAACGGGGAAAAAGTGCTGTTTGTGGGGACCAAGAAGCAGGCACAGGAATCCATTGCCGATGAAGCAACCCGCTGCGAGATGCCGTACGTGAACCAGCGCTGGCTGGGGGGCATGCTGACCAACTATGCCACGATTAAAAAGCGCATTGACAGGCTTTTTGAGCTGGAAAAAATGGAAGAGGACGGTCATTTTGACGTTCTGCCCAAAAAAGAAGTGATTAAGCTCAACCATGAAAAAGAAAAGCTCAACAAGTTCCTGGGGGGAATCCGCACCATGAAAGAATTGCCCGCGGCGGTTTATGTCGTGGATCCCAGGAAGGAAAGAATCGCGGTTGCCGAAGCCCGGAAGCTGGAAATCCCGATTATTGCCATCGTGGACACCAACTGCGACCCTGACGAGATTGACTACATTATTCCCGGCAATGACGATGCCATCCGGGCCGTGAAGCTGATCACCTCAAAAATGGCGGAAGCAGTCCTGGAAGGCAAGCAGGGATTGCAGGAAGCGGAAGCGGCAGCGGCCCAGGCAAAGGCCCAGGCAAAGGCCCAGGCAGAAGCCGAGGCAGAAGCGGCCGCGGCCGCGGAAAAAGCCGGCGAGCCGGCAGAAGGTGGGGAAGCGGCGGAAGAAGTCTCCGCCACCCAGGAGTTGGAAGTTGAATAAACAGGGCCCGGGGCAGCGGCTGATCCGCTGCAGGCCGGCTTAATCCGATAAAACGATCTACGTGGAGGATGTGAAATCGTGATCACCGCAGAAATGGTAAAAAAATTAAGAGAAAAAACAGGAGCCGGGATGATGGACTGCAAGAAGGCCCTGGTCGAAACAGATGGAGATGCAGAAAAGGCCGTGGCCTTGCTCCGTGAGAAGGGTCTGGCCAAAGCCGCAAAACGAGCCGGGCGAACCGCATCGCAGGGCGTTGTCGATGCCTACATTCACCTGGGCGGCAAGGTCGGTGTCATGGTGGAAGTGAACTGTGAAACGGATTTCGTGGCCCGCAACGCAGAATTTAAAACCTTTGTACGCGATATTTGCCTGCAGGTCGCCGCCACGAATCCCGGGTATCTCAGCCGCGAGGATGTGCCGGCGGACGAGGTTGCAAAGGAAAAGGAAATCTTGAAAAACCAGGCCCTCCATGAAGGGAAGCCGGAAAAAATCGTGGAGAAAATCGTTGCCGGCAAAATGGAGAAGTACTACGAAGAGAATTGTTTGCTGGAGCAGCCTTTTGTCAAGGATCCAGATCTGAAGGTGTCCGAGCTCCTATCCAATCTCATCGCCAAGATCGGTGAAAACATCGTGATCCGACGTTATACCCGCTATGAAATGGGTGAAGGGTTGGAACAACCGGAAACTTGCTCAATTTAATCGCCGCCGTGAGAAAAAGAACACTTTGCGAAGTGTTCTTTTTTTAAGATAATACGCTGATTTGGGGGTTAGGTGATGACGGTACCCGTCTATAAAAGGGTGATCCTGTAGTTAAGCGGTGAGTCGTTGGCCGGCGAACGAGGTTTCGGGATCAACCACGATGTCCTGAAAGATATTGCGGAGCAAATCAAAGAAGTGAGAAAGTACAACGTGGAAATCGCCGTCGTCGTCGGCGGGGGGAATATCTGGAGAGGCGTACAGGGCGGAGAGCGGGGCATGGATCGGGCCACGGCGGATTACATGGGGATGCTGGCCACGGTGATCAATGCCCTGGCCCTGCAGGATGCCCTGGAGAGCATCGACGTGGATACCCGGGTGCAGTCCGCCATCGATATGCGGCAAGTTGCAGAACCCTATATCCGCCGGCGGGCCATTCGGCACCTGGAAAAAGGACGGGTCGTGATCTTTGCCGGGGGAACCGGGAACCCCTATTTTTCTACCGATACAACAGCGGCACTGCGGGCGGCAGAAATTGAGGCCGAGGTTATTCTTTTGGCCAAGGGGAAGGTGGACGCAGTGTACAACATGGATCCCCTGGTCAATCCCGATGCCTACAGGTATACGGAGCTTAACTACATCGACGTGATCAAGTCGGGCTTGGGCGTCATGGACTCCACGGCAGCTTCCTTGTGCATGGACAACCAGATTACGCTGGTGGTTTTTGGGCTGAACATGTCAGGGAATATCAAGCGGGTGATCATGGGAGAAAAAATTGGAACCATCGTGCGGGGAGGGGTATGATCATGGAAGAGATTTTAGCCAATGCCGAAACGAGGATGCAAAAAAGTGTGGAGTCCTTTAGTAAGGAGCTTTCCACCCTCAGGGCCGGTCGCGCCGTACCAACCTTGCTGGACAAGATCACGGTCGACTACTATAACACGCCAACACCGTTAAACCAGCTGGCCACCATCACCGCTCCGGAGCCCCGGCTGCTGCTGATCCAGCCCTGGGACAAGACCGCCCTCAAAGACATGGAAAAGGCCATCCTGAAATCAGACCTGGGCCTCACGCCGAACAACGACGGCAGCGTAATTCGCCTGAACATTCCGCAGCTAACAGAAGAGCGGCGGAAAGAGCTGGTCAAGGTGGTCCGAAAAAAGGCGGAAGAAACCCGGGTCGCCATCCGCAATATTCGACGGGATGCCAACGACCAGCTGAAAGCCCAGGAAAAAGGTGGAAACCTTTCGGAAGACGAGCTGCGCATTGCCCAGGGAGAGGTCCAGGACTTAACGGCCAGGCAAACGGACCAGGTGGACAAGATGTTGGAAGTCAAGGAAAAAGAAATCATGGAAGTATAGGATGCAAAAACCTTTCCGTAAAAGAGAAAGCAGAATCATCTTCCGGGTGTGATCAAGTTGCGAATTCCCGATGTCACGGCATACCGGCTGGATGAAGCCAGGCGGCTGCTGGACCAGCAGGGGCTCGACTATTATATCAAGAAAACCGTTCCCGCCGGACCCCCGGGGGCCCCGAACGTTCCATGCGCACCGCAAAATTACCGCGTGGTCAAGCAGATCCTATCGGAAGATGGAATCACGGGCTTGTTTGTCG
>PWWY01000083.1 GCA_003561325.1 Syntrophomonadaceae bacterium
GCCAAAAAAGGAAATGGGGACGTAAGCCACGCGCCCCACTCCATCGGGAGGGGCGTAAAAATACATGGACCAGGTGGCCACAACCTGGGTAAACAGGGCGATACCGACGTAGCCCGCTGCATAGAAGAAAAGCCTGTTAGAGATATGCAGCAGCATGGGAAAACCACCTTTCCGTGCTGCAGGGAAATGCAGGACTTCATGCAGAACATGGGGAGGCCTGCTCCAGTCATCGACGACACAGCCTGGCGATGTGGGAATAATTTTATTCGTCTAACAAATCAATGCTAAACTATTTCGCCCCGGGATGGTTCGTTCCTGCCATTGGCGTAAAAATGCTGTAACTTTCCCATTCCGTTAATTTCGAGCGCGACGATGCATCAATATTTTAAAAAGAATCAAGTTTACCCGTTCGGAAAAAAAGAGTAGAATGGACATAAATTAGGAGGGTGACTTCCGGTGAAAAAGAGGTCAAGCAAATCCAGAAGCTTCAAAACACTGCTGCTGGTCTGCCTGCTGCTGGCGGTCGGGCCCACGGCCCTGGCCCACCTGCCGCGGCTGGTTACCGGAGATCAGGCGGTAAAGGTGCAGGACCCGGAAGTCTCCCAGGCTTTTTACGCCCGGCTCCGGGGAAACCCGGCCGTCTACGAGATCCGCGCCCCCGGGGAGTTTTTGCTCTACGTTAACCTGCTGGTGCCCGATGTACCGGGCATCGCCACGGACATCTCCGCACGTGTGATCCGGGTGGGGGAGGACGGGGGTGAAACGATCTTATCTTTCCTGGACGGAGAGAACAGTCGCTGGGAACCTTTTTTCGAACCTTTTGCCGGCGACCGCTACCTCATTGGCCCGGAATTTGAAAGAACAGTGCTTTCCGGGCACTACCGCATCGAGGTCTTCAATCCACAAAACACCGGGAAATACGTCCTGGCCGTTGGCAAGCGGGAGGCATTCACCCCGGCCGAAACCCTGCATACGATCAAGACCCTGCCGGCACTGAAAAGAGATTTTTTCGGAAAAAGCCCCCTGACGGCGTTTTTTAACCTGGTGGGGCTCTTCATATTGATCAGCGGGGCGATCTTCTTCGTGCCCCTCTACTTGATCGCCCGTAAGGCCTCCAGGATGCGACGGCGCGGCTGAGCGGCTGTACCAACAAGTCATCAAATTTTGCGAATCGCTATAAACTTAGGAAATAATTTAAGCGGTTTTTTTCAACATTAAAAGTGGGAGGTGTTTTGGAATGGAAAAGCGAACGACGGAATCGGTCTGGGATTATCCCCGGCCACCCGGGGTGGAACCCTTTGACGGCCTCATTCAGGTGGAGCACGAGGGGCTCAGGCTGGCGGAAAGTTTTCGGACCCTGCGGGTGCTGGAAACCAGCCACCCGCCGGCATACTATATTCCCCGGGCCGACATCCTCATGGAGAGGCTCTACCCCACCGGCAAAAAAAGCTACTGCGAGTTTAAGGGGGAAGCCATGTACTGGGGGCTCAGCATCAACGAAAAGCGTCTCCCCGATCTTGCCTGGTGCTATGAGAACCCCCGTCCCGGTTTTGAAGCCATCGCAGGTCACCTGGCGTTTTTCGCCGGGAAAGTAGATTCCTGTTACGTGGACGGCGAAAAAGTCGTTCCCCAGGCCGGGGATTTCTACGGGGGTTGGGTAACCTCCTGGATCAGCGGTCCCTTGAAGGGTGGGCCGGGTACCCGGGGATGGTAAAGTTTGCACCCATTCTAACCGGGCAGTGACATAAACTTTGATGACTATTAACTTCAGTCAGGCATCACTACTGCTTCCCTGCTTGCCCCCGGCGAACATAGGATTTGCCTTGATGAGAAGGCGCGCAGGGGTTTCAGCAAAACCGCCTCAAACTGTTTGAGCGAGCGCAGCGATGGAGTTTTTGAGGCGGCCAGAAACCCCGAGCACCGAAACAAATTTTGGCGCAAATCCAGTGAGTCGAGGGCAAGCAGGGAAAAGACTTCATTCCTGAGCAAGCTTGATTGCCAGGAAAGCTTTTTTTAATATAACCCATTGGTATTAGGTGAAAAGAGAAATTGGTAGACCAGCGACTACCTATAAAAGCTGATGCCCACGGTAGAGGGCCGTATTATAATGGAAAGGAAGTGCATGGGAAGAACATTCATTTTCGATGAAAGGGTGTGTGCAAATGGTCAGTGAATGGCTGTGTCCTTCCTGTGGCCGCAAGTTTTACAGCTCCAATGAATCCAGGGAAAAAGCGGTGATCAACTGCGCGAACTGTGGGGAAAAAGTTGCAAATCCATATTACCAGGAAGAGCAGGGGGAATAAGGGATTCCCCGGGGAATTGAAGGCCTGCCCGGGATGTTTAGGGAAACCTTCGCGGAAAATGACCCGCTATCCGATTCCTACATAAGTTCCAGGTATGCTAAATAGACAAAATAATGTCACAGCAGGGGGTTTGATCCTGCCGTGACATCTCTTAATGGTTTAACCAGGCCCCCGGGTTTCATACCTGCCAGCATAAACCGGGCCGGTCTTCATGTACTGAAACTTGCTGGTTCCGGGAACGGACAGCATTCCGGCTGCACCATATTACTCGAACAGGTGGAGGTAATGACCGTACCCTTCCGCTTCGAGCTGCTCTCTGGGGATAAAGCGCAGGGCCGCCGAGTTGATGCAGTAGCGCAGACCGGTGGGCGGGGGGCCATCCTTGAATACATGCCCCAGGTGGGAGTCCGCCGTTGTGCTTCGTATCTCCACGCGGGTGGTGCCGTATCGCCGGTCCAGGCGTTCCTGGACATTTTCGGAATGGATAGGCCGGGTGAAGCTGGGCCAGCCGGTACCGGAGTTGTATTTATCCCGGGAGCTGAAGAGGGGTTCACCCGAGACGATATCCACGTAGATGCCATCTTCCTTGTTGTCCCAGTACTTGTTGTGAAAGGGGGGCTCGGTGGCGTCCTCCCGGGTGACCCGATACTGCAGGTCAGTCAGCCGCTCCCGGAGCTCCGCCTCTGTTTCGTGCCACTTCTTACCTTGTTCGTTCATCGGTTCTGCCTCCTTTTTGTCCTGGCCCCGCACCAGGGTCAGGCCGACAATGATCATGATCGCCAGCGCAACCGCTATGGCACCCATATGAATATAGACCTTCCTTTTATTTTTTATCATGTCCTGCCTCCTGGCCGCACGAAA